>NZ_JBEYWV010000034.1:0-106780 GCF_040644575.1 Streptomyces sp. NPDC046939 | reverse complement strand
CTTGGGCCCGTTTCCCCCACTCTGGCTTTACCGCCGTGGCGCCCCCACCGACGGCGGGGGGGGCCCCCTTCGGCTGTCGGCGGTGGTCAGGCGCCGAGGCCGGTCAGCCAGGTGTCGGTGGTCTCGGCGGTGGAGCGGGCGTGGTCCTCCATCATGGTGAAGTGGTTGCCGGGGACGTCGAGCACGGTGTGCGCCCGCTCCCACGACGTCTGCCACTCCTCGGGCCGCAGCTCCTCGCCGGGCGCGGCGGGCACCGGGGGCTCGGTGGAGCGGACGAGGAGGACCGGGCAGTCGAGCGGGCCCGGCTCCCATTCGCCGATCATCGCCACGTACCAGCTCATCGCGGTGAGCCGGTCCGTGTCCATGTGCGCGAACATCGACTCGCGGTCGAACATGCCGCCCAGCATCTGCTGGGAGAACCGCAGGAACGGTGAGTCCGCGCGCGGCATGTAGGTGTCGAGGAGGACGACGGCGGCCGGTGGGGCGCCCCGCTCCTGCATCCGCCGGGCCGTGGACAGCGCGAGGACGCCGCCGGAGGACGAGCCGAGCAGGACGGCCGGGGCGTCGCCCACCGTGCGGTGGACCGCGTCCGCGTGCAGGTCGGCGACGGCGTCGAAGGTGGCGGGCAGCGCCTCCCCGGTGCCGAAGCCCTGGGTGGGCAGCGCCCAGACGTCGCGCCGCCCGCGGAAGGCGGAGGCGAACCGGGCGTACTGGTGGACGCCGGCGAGGGCGACGTAGGAGCTGAAGCAGACCAGCGGGGCCGCGGCTCCACCGGCCGAGAGGCGGATCGCCTCGGGGACGGTGGCGAGTTCGTCCGGCGAGGTGAAGGTCGGGCGCAGTTCGGCCGCGGCCTGCAGCAGCGTGAACCCGTCGTCGACCCGGCCGTCCAGGCATGCCTGCTTGAACAGGCCGCCGATGGTGTCCTCGACCCGTACGGCGGTGGAGGGCGCCGCCGTACGGTCCTGGCCGCTGTCCGGGGCGGCCCGTTCGCCGAGCCTGCTGTGCAGGTGGGCGGCGAGCGCCTCGGGGGTGGCGTGGTCGAACAGCAGGGTGGGGGCGAGTTTCAGGCCGGTGGCGGTGGCGAGGTGGTTGCGCAGTTCCACCACGGTGAGGGAGTCGAAGCCCTGCTCGGTGAAGAGCCGGTCGGGTTCTATCCCGTCCGGTCCCGCGTGTCCGAGGACGGTGGCGGCCAACTCCCGCACCAGGCCCGTCAGCAGGGCGCGGCCCTCCTCGGCGGTGCGTCCGGCGAGGAGGTCCCCGGTGGTCGCGGCGGGGGCGTCGGCCGCGGCCCTGCGGGCGGGCGCCGGGGCGGCGGGCCGCACCATCGCCCGTACGCCGGACCGGCCGGAGGCGGCGGCGACGGCGATCACCGACGGGTCGGTGGTGGCGAGGGCGTCGTCCAGGAGGGCGAGGGCGTCCTCGGTGGCCAGAGGGCGCAGTCCGCCCCGGGCGAGCCGGCCGCGGTCGGTGTCGGAGAGGCGGCCGGTGATGCCGCTGTCGTCGCCCCACAGTCCCCAGGCGACGGAGGCGGCGGGCAGTCCGGCGCGGTGCCGCAGGGCGGCGAGTCCGTCGAGGAAGCCGTTGGCGGCGGCGTAGTTGGCCTGGCCGGGGGCGCCGAAGGTGCCCGCCGCGGAGGAGAACAGCACGAACGCGGCGAGCGGGTGCGTGGCGGTGAGGTCGTGCAGGTGCCAGGCGCCGTCGGCCTTCGGCCGGAGCACGGTGTCGAAGCGTTCGCCGTCGAGGGCGGTGAGGACGGCGTCGTCGGTGACGCCTGCCGCGTGGACGACCCCGGTCAGCGGCAGGTCGGCGGGGACGTGGGTCAACAGGCGTGCCAGGTCCGCGCGTTCGGCGGCGTCGCAGGCGGCCAGGTGGACCCGGGCGCCCAGGCCGGTGAGTTCGGTGACAAGGGCGTCGGCTCCGTCGGCCGCGGGTCCGCGCCGCCCGGCGAGGAGCAGGGAGCGTACGCCGTGCCGGGTGACGAGGTGGCGGGCGACGGCGCGGCCCAGGGTGCCGGTGGCGCCGGTGACGAGCACCGTGCCGTCCGCGAGGGCGGGCGCGTCGCCGGTCCCGGCCGGTGCGACGTCGGGGTGCAGGACACGGCCGCCACGGACGGCCGTCTGCGGGTGTCCGCAGGCGATGGCGGCGAGCAGGGCGAGGTCGTCGCCCTCCTCGACGCCGTCGGCCAGGTCCACCAGGTGGAAGCGGCCGGGGTGTTCGGCCTGACCGGAGCGGACCAGACCCCACAGGGCGGCGCCCGCCACGTCGGGCCGACGCACGCGCCCGGTGGTGTCGGTGACGGCGGAACGGGTGACGAAGGTGAGGCGGGCGTCGGCGTACCGTTCGTCGGCGAGCCAGCCGCACATCAGCTCGTGGGCGCGGGCCAGGTGGCCGCGGACGGCCTCGGGCACGACCTGACCGTGGGCCTCCGGCGCGGCGAGGACCACGTCGGGCAGGGTCATGCCGGTGTCGACGGCCTTGCCGAGGGCCTCCAGGTCGGCGTAGGTCTCCAGGTGGACCCCGGCCGCGTCGAGCGCGGCGGCCACCCGGTCGTCGCCCTCACCGAGGAGGATCCAGCGCACGGTGCGCGGAGCCGGGACCTCGGGGGCCGGGCGGACCTCCTGCCAGTCGAGCCGCAGCAGTTCGGGCCGGCTCGCGTCGACGGCGGCGGACACGGCCCGCAGGGTGATCGAGTCGGCGGTGGCGACGGGCCGCCCCATGGTGTCGGTGACCAGGACCCGGTAGCCGTGGTCGTGGCCGGCCGGGGTCAGGCGCACCCGCAGCGCGGTCGCGCCGGTGGCGTGCAGGGTCAGGCCGGTCCAGGCGAACGGCAGCATGGGCCCGGTCTCGTCCTCCTCCCGTGCTCCGGGGCGGCGGACGAGGAGCGTCTGCACGGCCGCGTCGAGCAGCGCCGGGTGCAGGGCGTGCCGCGCGGCGTCCTGCCGGTACGGCTCGGGGAGCGCGACCTCGGCGTACACCTCGTCGCCGCGCTCCCACGCGGTGCCGAGCCCCTGGAAGCTGGGCCCGTAGGCGAACCCGGCGGCGGCGAAGGCGGCGTAGGGGTCGGCGGCGTCGGCGATCTCCACCGCGCCCGGCGGGGGCCAGGCGGTGAGGTCGTCGGCCGGGGCGGACGGCGCTTGCGGGGCGAGAACGCCCTGCGCGTGCCGCCGCCAGTCGCCGTCGTCCCCGGCGGGCCGGGACCAGACGGTGAAGGCGCGGCGGCCGGTGTCGTCCGCGCGGTCGACGGTGACCTGGAGCCGCACGGCGCCCTCGTCGGGCACGACGAGCGGGGAGAGGAGCGTGAGTTCGCTCAGGTGGCCGCACCCGGTGCGGTCGCCGATGTGCACGGCGAGGTCGAGATAGCCGGTGGCGGGAAGGATGACCTGGCCGAGGACGGTGTGGTCGGCGAGCCAGGGGTGGCTGCGCAGGGAGAGCCGCCCGGTGAACAGCAGCTCGTCGGAGTCCGCCCGGGTGATCTCCGCGCCGAGGAAGGGGTGTTCGGCGGTGCGCAGTCCGGCGGCCTCGGGGTCACCGGCCGGTTCCACGGTCGGCAGCCAGTACCGCTGCCGCTGGAAGGCGTAGGTGGGCAGCGGCACGACGCGGGCGCCGGGCAGCATGGCCGCCCAGTCGGGTGCGACACCGTGGGTGAACAGCGTGCCGACGGCGGTGAGCAGACGCTCCACCTCGGGCTTGTCACGCAGCACGGCGGCGACGAAGACGGACGCGTCCGTGCCCGACGCCTCCTGCTCGCCGAGCGCGCTCTCGGCGAGCGTGGTGAGCGGGCCGTCGGGTCCGACCTCGAGGAAGCGGCGTGCGCCGAGGCCGTGCAGGTGGGTGACGCAGTCGTGGAAGCGGACGGCTTCGCGTACGTGGCGTACCCAGTACTCGGGGTCGGTGAGCAGTCCGGGCGTGACGCTCTCGCCGGTCAGCCCGGAGACCAGGGGCAACGTCGGTTCGCTGTAGGAGACGCGGGCGGCGACGGCACGGAAGTCGTCGAGCACCGGGTCCATCAGGGGCGAGTGGAAGGCGTGGCTGACCCGCAGCCGGGTGGTGCGGCGTCCGGCCGCCGAGAAGTGGGCGCAGATCTCGTCCACGGCCGCCTCGGTGCCGGAGACCACGGTGGCGTCCGGCCCGTTGAGGGCGGCGATGCCGATCTCGTGCTCGCGGCCGGCGAGGAGCGGCGCCACCTCGTCCTCGGAGGCCCGTACGGAGGCCATCGCCCCGCCGGACGGGAGCGCCTGCATGAGGCGGCCACGGGCGGCGACGAGGGCGCAGGCGTCGTCCAGGTCGAACACGCCCGCCACGTGAGCGGCGGCGATCTCACCGATGGAGTGCCCGGCCACGAGGTCGGGCCGCACGCCCCAGGATGCGAGCAGGTGGTGGAGGGCGACCTCGAAGGCGAACAGGGCGGGTTGCGCGTACTCGGTGCGCTGGAGCAGCTCGGCGTCGTCGCCGGACAGGGCCTCGGCGAGTCCGGGGACGCGCGCGCAGACGGCGTCGAAGGTCTCGGCGAACACCGGGAAGGCGGCGCGCAGTTCGCGGCCCATGCCGAGGTGCTGGGCGCCCTGCCCGGTGAAGAGGAACGCCGTCCGGCCACCGGAGCGGGCCGTGCCGGCCGGTCGGGCCCCCTCCGCCAGCTCCCTCAGCTGGGCGGTGAGCGTGTCGTGGTCGGCGCCGACGAGGACGGCCCGGTGCGTGAAGGCTGTCCGGGTGGTCGCCAGCGCCAGCGCGGTGTCGGCGGGCCGGACGTCGCGGTGCGCGGTGACGTGGTCGAGCAGCCGGGCGGCCTGGTCGCGCAACGCCTCCTGACCGCGGGCGGACAGGACCCAGGGCACCGGACCGGTCCAGGCGGCCGGTTCGTCGCTGTCGGCTCCCTCGCTCTCGGGTTCCTCGGGCGGGGCTTCCAGGACGACGTGGGCGTTGGTACCGCTGATGCCGAACGAGGACACTCCCGCCCGACGCGGACGCCCGGCCGTCTCCGGCCACTCCCGCGCCTCGGTCAGCAGCGCCACAGAACCCTGCTCCCAGTCCACGTGCGAGGACGGCGCATCCACATGCAACGTCGCGGGCAGCACACCGTGTCGCATCGCGAGCACCATCTTCATCACACCCGCCACACCGGCACCCGCCTGCGTATGACCCACATTCGACTTCACCGACCCCAGCCACAACGGCCGGTCGGCATCACGCCCCTGCCCATACGTGGCGAGCAACGCCTGCGCCTCGATCGGGTCACCCAACCTGGTGCCCGTGCCATGGGCCTCCACCGCGTCCACGTCCCGCGCGGACAGCCCGGCGGAGGCGAGGGCGGCGCGGATGACCCGCTGCTGCGAGGGCCCGTTCGGTGCGCTCAGCCCGTTGGACGCACCGTCCTGGTTGACCGCCGAACCCGCCACCACCGCGAGCACCGGATGCCCATTGCGGCGCGCGTCCGACAACCGCTCCACCAGAAGCAGGCCACCACCCTCCGAGAACCCCGTACCATCCGCCGCATCGGCGAACGCCTTGCACCGGCCGTCCGCCGCGAGCCCCTGCTGGCGGCTGAAGTCCACGAAGAGACCCGGGGTCGACATCACGGTCACGCCGCCGGCGAGCGCGAGGTCACACTCCCCGGCGCGCAGGGCCTGTGCCGCCAGATGCAGGGCGACCAGGGACGACGAGCAGGCCGTGTCGACGGTGACCGCCGGCCCTTCGAGGCCGAACGTGTAGGACATGCGGCCCGACAGGACGCTGGCCGAGTTGCCGGTGCCGAGGTGGGCGCCGACCTCGTCACCGGGTGCGAGGGGACGGGACGTGTAGTCCTGGTAGTTGGTGCCCGCGAAGACCCCGGTACGGCTTCCGCGCAGGGAACGCGGATCGATGCCCGCCCGCTCGAACGTCTCCCACGCCATTTCGAGCAGGAGCCGCTGCTGCGGGTCCATCGCGAGGGCCTCGCGGGGCGAGATGTTGAAGACGCCGGGGTCGAAGTCGGCGAAGCCGTCGAGGAAGCCGCCGGTGCGGGTGGAGGTGCGGCCCGCCCTGCCGGGCTCGGGGTCGTACAGGGCGGCCACGTCCCAGCCCCGGTCCTCGGGGAAGGGCCCCATCGCGTCGGCGCCGTCGCGCAGGAGCCGCCAGAACCGCTCGGGGGTGTCGGCGTCGCCGGGGAAGCGGCAGGCCATCCCCACGATGACGACCGGGTCCTCCTCGGTGGCCTGCGGGCGGGCCGGGACAACGGCGTCGTCGGGCACGGCGCGGTCGGCGGCCGGGGCGAGGCGCTCGCTGAGGTGTTCCGCGAGCGCGGCGGGGGTCGGGTAGTCGTAGACGAGGGTGGCGGGCAGGCGCATGCCGGTCGCCTCACCGAGGGTGTTGCGCAGCTCGACGGCGGTGAGGGAGTCGAAGCCGAGTTCGCGGAAGGCGCGGGCGGGTTCGACGTCGTCGGGGCTCGGGTGGTTGAGGACGTAGGCGATGTGCGCGCAGACCAGTTCGAGCAGGGCCTGGCGGCGGTCGGCCTCGCCGAGGGCCGCGATGGCGGTGAGCACGTCGTCGCCGTCGTCGGCGGAGCCGCTGGGCGCGGCGGGTCGCCGGTCCCGCAGCCGTTCGAGGTCGGGGAGGCCGGTGTAGAGGCGGCGCGGGCGGCCCTTGTCGAGTTCGGCGCCGAAGACCTCCCAGTCGATGTCGGTGACGACGAGGGTGGTGTCGTCCTGTTCGAGGGCGTCCTGGAGGGCGGTGAGGGCGCCGGCGGGGTCCATGAGGCGGACGCCGTGGCGCTGGAGGCGTTCGCCGACGGTGCCGGAGGCCATGCCGCCGTCGGCCCAGCCGCTCCAGGCGATCGCGGTGGCGGGCAGGCCGCGGGAGCGGCGGTCCTCGGCGAGGGCGTCGAGGTAGGCGTTGCCGGGGGCGTAGTTGCCGTGTCCGGGGCTGCCGAAGACGCCCGACGAGGAGGAGAAGAGGACGAAGGCGGACAGGTCGAGGTGGGCGGTGGCGGCGTCCAGGTTGCGGGCGCCGCCGACCTTGACCCGGAGGACTTCGGCGAGGCGGTCGGGGGTGAGGGAGCCGATCACGCCGTCGTCGAGGACGGCGGCGGTGTGGAAGACGGCGGTCAGGGGCCGTTCCTCCGGGATGGACGCGAGGAGGGCGGCGAGATCGGCCGGGTCGGCGATGTCGCAGGCGACGAGGTCGGCCGTGGCGCCGGTGGCCGTGAGTTCGGCGAGCAGTTCCTCGGCGCCGTCGGCGTCCGGGCCCGAGCGGCTGGCCAGCAGGAGGTGTGCGGTGCCGGTGCGGGCGAGCCAGCGGGCGACGTGGCGGCCGAGGGCGCCGGTGCCGCCCGTGACGAGGACGGTGCCGTGCGGGTTCCAGGCGCGGCGGGCGGGCCGTCCGCCGATGGCGGCGCGTTCGAGACGGCGGCCCAGGACGCCGGTGGCGCGGACGGCGACCTGGTCCTCGTGATCGGTTCCGGCGAGGACGGCGACGACCCGGTCGGCGGCGCGCGCGTCGCACTGCTCGGGGAGGTCGACGAGGCCGCCCCAGCAGTCGGCCTGTTCGAGGGCGACGACGCGGCCGAAGCCCCAGACGAGCGCCTGGGCGGGGTGCTCCGGCGCGGCGTCGGTGCCGGTGGCGACGGCGCCGCGGGTCAGGAACCACACCGGGAGACGGGCGTTGAGGTCGTCCATCGCCTGGACGAGGGCGACCGTGGCGGCGAACCCGGCGGGGAGCTGCGCGTGGTCGGGGTGCGGTGTGTCGTCCAGGGCGAGCAGGGAGAGCACGCCGCGGGCGTCGGTGACGGAGTCGGCCAGCGCGGCGGCGAGGTCCGCGCGGTCGGCGGCGCCGTCCACGACGACGGGCAGGCACTCCGCGCCCGCGCGGGCCAGCGCATCCCGTACGGCGGTGGCTTCGGGTCCGTCCTCGTGTCCGCGCGGCACAACGAGGGCCCAACGCCCGCCGAGCGAAGGCGTGTCGGTGACCGGGACCGGCGCCCAGGCGATGCGGTAGCGCCAGCGGTCGGCGGTGGCGCGGTCGGTGCTGCGGCGCCGGTATCCGGCGAGGGCCGGGGCCAGGGTGGCGACGGTCGCCTCGTCCAGGTCGAGGGCGGCGGCGAGGGTGGTGAGGTCACCGGAGTCGACGGCTTCCCAGAAGGGACCGTCGGCCGTGTCCGCGTCAGCCCCGGAGTCTTCGTGGGCGCTGAAGGCGGGCCAGTAGCGGCGGCGTTGGAAGGTGTAGACGGGCAGGTCGACGCGGTGGGCGGGTTCGTCGTGGACGGCGGTCCAGTCGACCGGTCCGCCGCGCACGGCGAGCGCGGCCACGGAGGCGAGGAACCGCTCGGGTCCGCCCTCGGAGCGGCGCAGGGAGCCGAGGACCGCGCCGTCGGTGATGCCGAGGTCCTCCAGGATGTCGCCGACGGCGGTGGTGACGACGGGGTGCGGCCCCGCCTCGACGAAGACGCGGTGCCCGGCCTCGGCGAGGGAGCGCACGGTGTCCTCGAAGCGGACGGTGCGGCGGATGTTCTCGTACCAGTAGGCGCCGTCGAGGGTGGTGGTGTCCTCGACGCGGGCGCCGGTGACGGTGGAGTGGAAGGGGATCTCGGCGGGGCGTGGACGCACGGGCGCGAACCCGGCGAGCAGAGCGTCTTTGACCTCCTCGACCTGGCCGCAGTGCGAGGCGTAGTCGACGGGGACGCGGCGGGCGCGGATGCCGTCGTCGGTGAGGCGGGTGAGGAGTTCGGCGAGCGGTTCGGCGTCGCCGGAGACGGTGACGGAGCGCGGTCCTGTCACCGAGCCGACGGAGATCCGGCCCTCGTACGGTGCGAGGAGCCGCTCCACCTCGGCGAGGGGCAGCGGGACGGCGACCATGCCGCCGCGCCCGGTGATGGCGGTCAGTTCGCGCGAGCGGGTGACGACGACGCGGGCGGCGTCCTCCAGGGTGAGGACGCCCGCGATGTGCGCGGCGGCGATCTCGCCCTGGCTCTGTCCGGCGACGGCGGCCGGGCGCACCCCGCACGCCATCCACAGGCGGGCGAGGGCGACGCAGACGACGAAGAGGGTGGGCTGGACGACGTCGAGGCGTTCGAGGGGCGGGGCGCCGGGGGCGCCGCGCAGGACGTCGAGGACGCGGTAGTCGGTGAACGCCTCGACGGCGGTGGCGGCTTCGTCGAACGCGGTACGGAACCGGGCGTCGGCGGCGTGCAGTTCGAGGGCCATGCCCTCCCACTGGGGGCCCTGGCCGGGGAAGAGGAAGACGGGGTCGCCCTCGGTGTCGGCGACTCCGCGCACGACGGCCGGGTCGGGTGCGCCGTCGGCGAGGGCGGTCAGGCCGCGCAGGAGCACGTCGAGGTCGGGGGCGACGACGGCGGCGCGGTGTTCGAGCGCCGGGCGGGTGGCGGCGAGGGACCAGGCGAGGTCGGCGGGGCGGCGCGCGTCGTCCGGGGCGGCGCGCAGATGGGCGGCGAGGCGGGCGGCCTGCGCGCGCAGGGCGGCGGCGGTGCGCCCGGAGACGGTGAAGGCGCGAGGGCGGGGGGCCTGGTCGCCGGGTACGGCGGTGGCGTCCTCGGCGGGCGGGGCCTGTTCGAGGATGACGTGGGCGTTCGTGCCGCTGACGCCGAAGGAGGAGACGCCCGCGCGGCGGGGCCGGTCGCCGGTGTCGGGCCAGGTGCGGCTCTCGGTGAGGAGTTCGACGCGGCCCGCGCTCCAGTCGACGTGCCGGCTGGGCCGGTCGACGTGGAGGGTGGCGGGCAGCCGTCCGGCGCGCAGCGCGAGCACTGTCTTGATGACGCCCGCGACTCCGGCGGCGGCCTGCGTGTGACCGATGTTCGACTTCACGGAGCCGAGCAGCAGCGGCCGGTCGGCGGGCCGGTCCTGGCCGTAGGTGGCGAGCAGGGCCTGGGCCTCGATGGGGTCGCCGAGGGTGGTTCCGGTGCCGTGCGCCTCGACGGCGTCGACGTCGGCGGGCACGAGGCGCGCCGCCTTCAGGGCCTGCCAGATGACACGTTCCTGCGAGGGGCCGTTGGGGGCGGTGAGGCCGTTGGAGGCGCCGTCCTGGTTGACGGCGGAGCCGCGCAGGACCGCGAGGACGGGGTGGCCGTTGCGGCGGGCGTCGGAGAGCCGTTCGACGACGAGGACGCCCGCGCCCTCGCCCCAGGCGGTGCCGTCGGCGGCGTCGGCGAAGGCGCGGCAGCGGCCGTCCGGCGACAGGCCGCGCTGCCGGCTGAACTCCAGGAAGATCGTGGGCGTCGACATGACGGTGACGCCGCCCGCGAGGGCGAGGTCGCACTCCCCCGCGCGCAGTGCTTGCGCCGCTAGGTGCAGGGTGACCAGGGAGGACGAGCAGGCGGTGTCGACGGAGACGGCCGGGCCCTCCAGGCCGAGGGTGTACGAGATCCGGCCGGACAGGACGCTGGGCGAGTTGCCGACGCCGTCGTCGCCCGCGTTGTCGGAGTGGCTGAGCAGTGTCGGGTAGTCCTGAAGGTTGGTGCCGGAGAACACGCCGGTACGGCTGCCGCGCAGGGCGAGCGGGTCGATACCGGCGCGTTCGAGGGCCTCCCAGCAGATTTCGAGCAGGATGCGCTGTTGCGGGTCGGTGCCGACGGCCTCGCGGGGCGAGATGCCGAAGAACCCGGCGTCGAAGTCGGCGACGCGGTCGATGAATCCGCCGGTACGGGTGTAGCTGCGGCCCGGGGTTCCGGGCGTCGGGTCGTAGAGCGCGTCGGTGTCCCAGCCTCGGTCGCGCGGCCACTCGGTCATGGCGTCGGTGCCCTGGTCCAGCAGGCGCCACAGGTCGTCGGGGTCGCTGACGCCGCCGGGGAAGCGGCAGCCCATCGCGACGATCGCTATGGGCTCGCTTTGTTGTGCCTCGGCCGCGGCCAGGCGCTGACGCGTCTGGTGCAGGTCGGCCGTGACCTTCTTCAGGTAGCCGAGGAGCTTGTCCTCATCGGTCATGTGTTCTCACCCGTTCTCAGGTCCCGTGGCCGTCTCGTCAGGAGATGCCGAGGTCGTTCTCGATGAAGTCGAAGATCTCGTCCGCGCCCGCGGAACGGAGCCGGTCGCTCACGTCGCCGCCGTCGGCGGCGGTGGGGGCGGTGCTGACCGGGCCGCCGAACCGCCCAAGGAGGGACTGGAGCCGGGCGGCGATGCGGTCGCGCCGGGTGTCGTCCTCGGGCAGCCCGTCGAGGGCGGCCTCCAGGGAGTCCAGTCCGGCGAGGACCGCGGCCGCGCCGTCGGTGTCCTCGGTGAGCCGGCCGCGCAGATATCCGGCGAGGGCCTGCGGGTTCGGCTGGTCGAAGAGGAGCGTGGCGGGCAGGGCGAGGCCGGTGGCGGCGCCGAGACGGTTGCGGAGCTCGACGGCCATGAGGGAGTCGAACCCGAGCGCGTTGAACGCGGTCGTGGCGCCCACCCGGTCGGTGCCCGTGTGCCCCAGTACGGTGGCGGCCTCGGCCCGCACGAGAGCGGTCAGGGTGCGTTCGCGCTCGGCGGCGGACTGTCCGGCGAGCCGGTCGCGCAGGGCCCCGGGCGCGTCCGTGCCGGTCTCCGGGCGCTGGGCGAGCACGTCGCGGACCTCGGGGAGGTCGGCGAGGAGCGGGCTGGGCCTGGAGGTGGTGAAGCCGGGGGCGAAGCGGGCCCAGTCGATGTCGGCGAGGACGAGGGCCGCGTCCGTGCGGGCCGTGGCCCGGCCCAGGGCGTCGGCCGCCTTGACGGGGTCGAGCGGGTTGACGCCGCTGCGGCGCATCCGGGCCTCCGTGTCGGCGTCGGCGCTCGCCATGCCGCCGCCGCTCCAGGGGCCCCAGGCCAGGGAGGTGCCGGGGCGCCCGGCGGCCCTGCGCGACTCGGCCAGGGCGTCCAGGTAGGCGTTGGCGGCGGCGTAGTTGGCCTGGCCGATGGTGCCGAGGGTGCCGGAGACCGACGAGTACAGGACGAACGCGGTGAGGTCGCGGTCGCGGGTCAGCTCGTCGAGGTTGCGGGCGGCGGCCAGCTTGGGTCGCAGGACGCGGTCCAGGGCGCCCGCGTCCATGCCGTCCAGGAGCCGGTCGTCGAGGACGCCCGCGGTGTGCACGACGGCGTCCACGGGGTGCTCCGCGAGGAGGGCGGCGAGGGCGTCGCGGTCGGCGGTGTCGCAGGCGGCCAGGACGAGTTCGGTGCCGGTGCCTTCGAGGGCGTCCTTCAGACGGGCCGCGCCGTCCGAACCCGCGCCGGACCGGCTCACCGCGACGATGCGCTTGGCGCCCCGCGCGGCCAGCCAGGTCGCGGTACGCAGGCCGAGCGCGCCGGTGGCCCCGGTGAGCAGGACGGTACCGGTCCAGTCCGGGCCGTCCGGGGTCGCCCCGGCCGGGGCGTGCTCGATGCGGCGCAGGAAGGTACCGGCGGACCGGACGGCGACCTGGTCCTCACCCTCGCCCGAGGTCCCCGCGAGGGCGGCCACGAGGCGCCGGGCCACGTCGGCCGGGACCGCGGTGCCGGTCCCGGCGGGCAGATCGACAAGACCGCCCCAGAGCTGGGGGTGTTCCAGGGCGGCGGTCCGCCCCAGACCCCACACGGCGGCCTGCTCAGGCACGGCGGGAGCCTCGGCACCAAGAACCCCGACGGCCCCTGCGGTAACGGCCCACAACCGAACCGGGTCGTCCCCGGCGGCCCCATCGGCAAGCGCCTGAAGCAGAGCGGCGCTCGCGGCCAGCCCAGCGGGAACGGCTTCGTGCCCGGGCAGCGGCTCGGTGTCAACGGCGAGCAGGGAGAGGACGCCTGCCCAGGTGGGGGTGAGGTCTCGGTTCGGGCCGTCGAGGACGGGCACCGGACCGGCGGGATCGCCGCCCGCAGCGACGCCCTCGCCCTCCCGGCGCAGACCCGTGAGGGTCGCGGTCAAGTCGGGTCGGTTTGCTGTGGCGCAGTCCACCGGGAGGACCCGGACGTCCGCCCCGTGCGCGGCGAGCGCGTCCGTGACGGACCGCGCCCACGGCGTCCCGGCAAGGCGGCTCGGGACTGCCACCAGCCAAGTCCCCGTCAGCGTCGCGGCGCCGTCCTCCGCCGCCGGGCGCCACACCACGCGGTGCTCCCAGCGCCGCATCTCACCCCGCGTACGGTCCTCCTCCCGCCAGGCGGCGAGCGCGGGCAGGACGGTGCTGAGCGGGGCGTCGGTCGGGACGGAGAGGCGTTCGGCGAGGGCGGTGGGGTCGGCCGACTCCACGAGGTCCCAGAACGCGGAGTCATCGCCGGACGCGGTCGGGGCCGCGGAGGATTCCAGCCAGAACCGCTCGCGCTGGAAGGCGTACGTCGGCAGCGGCACGGTCCGCGCCTCCGTGTCGAGCGGCGCGGCGGGCACGTCGGCCCGGCCCTCGACGTGCAGGGTCGCGGCGGCCAGCAGGGCGGTGCGCTCCTCGGGCCGGTCACGGCGCAGCAGGGACACGGCGGTGACGGCGGCGGAGTCGGTGACACCGTCCCGTACGAGCGTGGTGAGGGTCGTGTCGGGGCCGAGTTCGAGGTAGTGGGTGACACCCGCGGCCTCAAGCGCGCCCACCCCGTCGGCGAAGCGGACGGCCTGGCGGACATGGCGTACCCAGTAGTCGGGGGTGACCAGGTCGTCGCCGGAGGCGAGCGCGCCGGTGAGGTTGGAGACGACGGGCACCGTCGGGGCCTCGTAGCGGACGCGCGCGGCGACGGCCCGGAAGTCGTCGAGCATGGCGTCCATGAGCGGCGAGTGGAAGGCGTGCGAGACGCGCAGGCGCCGGGTCTTGCGGCCGCACCCGGCGAATTCGGCGGCGATCGCGTCCACGTCAGCCGCCTGCCCGGACACGACCACTGATACGGGGCCGTTGACGGCGGCGATCGCGACGCGCTCGGTGCGGCCGTCGAGGAGCGGCAGGACCTCTTCCTCGGTGGCCTCAAGGGCGGCCATGGCGCCGCCCTCGGGCAGGTTCTGCATGAGTCGGCCCCGCGCGGCGACCAGGGCGCAGGCGTCGGCGAGGTCGAAGACCCCGGCGGCGTGCGCGGCGGTGAGTTCGCCGATGGAGTGGCCGCCGAGGACGTCGGCCCGTACGCCCCAGGAGGTGGCCAGGGCGTGCGCGGCGGTGCCGAAGGCGAACAGGGCGGCCTGGGTGTAGGCGGTGCGGTCGAGGAGCGCGGCCTCGGCGCTGCCCTCGGCGGCGAAGACGACGTCGCGCAGGGGCGGTCCGTCGAGGTGGCGGTCGAGTTCGGCGCAGACGGTGTCGAAGGTCTCGGCGAAGACGGGTTGCGTGGCGTGGAGTTCGCGGCCCATGCCGGGGTGCTGGGCGCCCTGGCCGCTGAAGAGGACGGCGAGCATGCCGCCGTCGGCGGTGCCGGTGGTGACGTGCGGGGCGCTCTCCCCGGCGGCGACGGCGGCGAGTCCGGCGAGGAGTTCGTCCCGGTCGGCGGCGACGACCGCGGCCCGGTGCGCCTGCGGGGCGCGGGTGGCGGCGAGGCTGTGCGCGAGGTCACGGGCGTCGTAGGCGTCGTCGTCCTGGAGCACATGGGTGCGCAGGCGGGCGGCCTGGGCGCGCAGCGCGTCCGGGGTGTGTCCGGAGACCGGGTGCACGCGCGGCACGGCGGCGGGCGCGGGCCGTTCGGGGGCGGGTGCGGGGGCGGGCGGTTCCTCCAGGACGACGTGGGCGTTGCTGCCGCTGATGCCGAAGGAGGAGACACCGGCGCGGCGCGGCCGGTCGTCCCGGGCGGGCCAGGGGCGGGGGTCGGTGAGCAGTTCGATGGTGCCGCTTGACCAGTCGATGTGCGGGGAGGGCGCGTCGACGTGCAGGGTGCGCGGCAGTTCGCCGTGGTGCATCGCCATGACCATCTTGATGACGCCGGCGGCGCCCGCGGCGGCCTGGGTGTGCCCGAAGTTGGACTTGGCCGAGCCGAGGAGGAGGGGCTGGTCCTCGGTGTGTTCGCGGCCGTACGTGGCGAAGAGGGCCTGCGCCTCGATGGGGTCGCCGAGGGTGGTGCCGGTGCCGTGCGCCTCGACGGCGTCGACGTCGGCCCCCGACAGACCGGCGGAGGCGAGGGCCTGCCGGATGACGCGTTCCTGGGAGGGACCGTTGGGGGCGGTGAGGCCGTTGGAGGCGCCGTCCTGGTTGGTGGCGGAGCCGCGGACGACGGCGAGGACGGGGTGCCCGTTGCGGCGGGCGTCGGAGAGCCGTTCGAGGAGCAGCATGCCGACGCCCTCGGAGAAGCTGGTGCCGTCGGCGGAGGCGGCGAACGCCTTGCACCGGCCGTCGGCGGCGAGGCCGTTCTGCGCGGTGAACTCGGTGTAGGTGCCGGGCGTGGCCATGACGGTGACGCCGCCGGCGAGGGCCAGTGAGCATTCGCCCTGGCGCAGCGCGTGGGCGGCGAGGTGCAGGGCGACCAGGGCGGAGGAGCAGGCCGTGTCGACGGTCATGGTCGGCCCTTCGAGGCCGAAGGTGTAGGCGACGCGGCCGGAGATGACGCTGCCGGAGACGCCGAGCCCGATGTAGCCCTCCATGCCCTCGGGGATGTCGGCGAGCCCGGAGGCGTACCCGGAGCCCATGGCGCCGACGTAGACGCCGGTGTTGCTGCCGCGCAGGGAGAGCGGGTCGATCCCGGCGCGTTCGAAGGTCTCCCAGGAGGTCTCCAGGAGGAGCCGCTGCTGGGGGTCCATGGCGAGGGCCTCGCGGGGCGAGATGCCGAAGAGGGAGGCGTCGAAGTGGGTGGCGCCGTACAGGAATCCGGCTTCCAGGCCGGGCAGGCGGTCGAGGTCCCAGCCGCGGTCGGTGGGGAAGGCGCCGATGGCGTCGCCGCCCTCGGAGACGAACCGCCACAGGTCCTCGGGCGAGGAGACGCCGCCGGGGTACTGGCAGGCCATGCCGACGATGACGACCGGGTCGTCCTGTCCGGCGGCGACCGTGGTGGCGGCGAACTGCTCGCTCGTGCCGGCGAGTTCGCCGGCCAGGTGGCGGGCGAGCGCGCTGGGCCTGGGGTGGTCGAAGACGAGGGTGGCGGGCAGCCGCAGGCCCGTCTCGGCGTTGAGCCGGTTGCGCAGGTCGACGGAGGTGAGGGAGTCGAAGCCGAGGTCCTTGAAGGACTGCTCGCCGTCGACGGCGGCGGCCGAGCCGTGCCCGAGGGCGACGGCGGCGTGCTTGCGTACGACGTCGAGGAGGAGCCGTTCCTGGTCGGACGCGGACAGCCCGGCGAGCTTGCGGCCGAGCGCGGAGGAGTCGGTGTCGGCGGCGCGCGCCGCGCGGCGGGCGGGCGCGGGGACCAGGCCGTGCAGCAGGGCGGGCAGGCGTCCGGCGGTGGCCGCGGCGCGCAGGGCGGCGGTGTCGGTACGCAGGGGCGCGAGCAGCGGCTCGTCGCCGCTCACGGCTTCGTCGAGCAGGGACAGGGCCCGGGCCGGGTCGAGGGCGGGCAGGCCGGAGGCGGCGATGCGGCGCCGGTCGTCGTCGCCGAGCCCGCCCGTCATGCCGCTGTCGTGGTCCCACAGGGTCCAGGCCAGGGAGGTGGCGGGCAGTCCATTGGCGCGGCGGTGGTGGGCGAGGGCGTCGAGGACGGTGTTGGCGGCGGCGTAGTTCGCCTGTCCGGCGCCGCCGAGGAGGCCGGAGGCGGAGGAGAACAGGACGAACGCGGTGAGGTCGGCGTCGCGGGTCGCTTCGTGTAGGGCGAGCGCGGCGTCGGCCTTGGCCCGCAGGACACCGGCGAACCGCTCGGGGGTGAGCGAGCCGAGGACGCCGTCGTCGAGGACGCCAGCTGTGTGGACGACGGCGCGCAGCGGCCGGTCGGCGGGGAGCGTGGCGAGGACTGCGGCGAGGGCCTCGGGGTCGGCGGCGTCGCACGCCTCGACGCGGACGAGGGCGCCGTGGGCGGTGAGTTCGGCGGTCAGCTCGTCGGCGCCGGGGGCCTGTGCTCCGCGCCGGGAGAGCAGCAGCAGGGAGCGCACGCCGTGTGTGGTGACCAGGTGGCGGGCGACCAGCGCGCCGAGCGCTCCGGTGCCGCCGGTGATCAGGACCGTACCGTCCGGGTCCCAGGCGGGCTCCCGGTCCACGGCGGGCGTACGGGTGAGAGCCGGGGTCAGCAACCGCCCTTCGCGGAGCGCGAGTTGGGCCGCATCCCCCGAAGCGGCGACGGCTGCGGCGAGCGCGTCCCGTGAGGCGTCGGTGCCGTCCACGTCGGCGAGGACGAGGCGGCCGGGGTTCTCGGTCTGCGCGGCGCGGACCAGCCCCCACACGGCGGCGGCGGGCAGGTCCGTGACGTCCTCGCCGTCCACGGAGACGGCCCCGCGGGTGACGACGACGAGCGTGGCGCCCTCGGTCCGCGGGTCGGCAAGGAGCGCTTGGAGGTCGGTCAGCGTGCGGCCCGCCACGTCGGCGGGCGTCTCACCGGGGCGCGAGGCGGTGGGCAGGACGGCGACGGCGCAGGACGTGTGGTCGTCCCCGCCGAGCGCGGGCCACGCGGGGACGAGGCCGTCGGCCGGGCCCTGACCCGCCAGACGCCATCCCTCCGTGTCCGGCGCGGCGACGAGGTCGGTGTCGCTCCAGCGCACCGCGTACAGGGCGCCGTCGGCGGGCCGGGCCGCGTGCAGGGCCGCGTCCGCGACAGGGCGGCTGACGAGGGAGTCCACCGTGGCGACGAGGTCCCCGGCGCCGTCGGCGAGCGTCAGACGGATCGCGCCGGAGGGGCCCCGGTCGAGGCGGACCCGCAGCTCCGTGGCGCCGACGGCGTGCAGGCTGACGCCGCTGAACGCGAACGGCAGTCCCACCCCGCCGCTTCCGTTGCCGCCGTCCGTGCCGTCGCCGGTGAGCTGGGCGTGCAGGGCGGCGTCGAGCAGGGCGGGGTGCAGCCCGTAGCGGGCGGCGTCGCGGTGCTGGTCCTCGGGGAGGACGATCTCGGCGTACCAGGTGTCGCCTGAACGCCAGGCGGCGCGCAGGCCCTGGAAGACGGGGCCGTACTGGTAGCCCTGCGCGGCGAGACCTTTGTAGAAGCCGTCGAGGGGGACGGCGTGCGCGTCGGCGGGCGGCCAGGCGGTCAGGCCGGTCCTGGGTTCGGCCTCGGCGGGGACCGGAGCGAGGAGGGCGGTGGCGTGCCGGGTCCACGGGCTGTCGTCGTCGGCGTCGGGCCGCGCGTGGACGGTGACCGGGCGGCGGCCGGCGGCGTCGGGGGCGCCGAGCGCGATCTGGAGCTGGACGGCGGTGTCCTCCGCGAGGACGAGCGGCGCCTCCAGGGTCAGATCGTCGAGGAGACGGCAGCCGACCTCGTCGCCTGCGCGCAGTACGAGTTCGACGAACGCGGTGCCGGGCAGCAGGACGGTGCCGGAGACGGTGTGGTCCGCGAGCCACGGCTGGGTGCGCGTGGAGAGGCGGCCGGTGAGGAGCACCCGGTCCTCGTCGGCGACGCGGACGACGGCGCCGAGCAGCGGGTGCCCGGTGCCGGTCAGGCCCGCGCCGGTGACGTCGGCGGTGGTCAGGGCGGGACGGAGCCAGTAGCGGTCCCGCTGGAAGGCGTACGTGGGCAGGTCGACGCGCGGGTCGGCGGAGTCGCTGCCGAGCAGGGCGCCGAGGTCGACGGGTACGCCGTGCGCGTGGGCGGCGGCGACACCGGCGAGGAGCGTGGCCGCCTCGGGGCGGTCCTTGCGCAGCAGCGGTACGCACACGCGGTCGGTGGTGTCGTCGGGCAGGCAGGTCCGCGCGAGCGCGGTGAGGGTGGCGTCGGGGCCGAGTTCCAGATAGCGGGTGACGCCGTGGGCGGCGAGCCAGTCGACGCCGTCGGCGAAGCGGACCGCGTGGCGCAGGTGGCGCACCCAGTAGTCGGCGGAGGCGAGTTCGTCGGCGGTGGCGGGGCGCCCGGTGAGGTTGGAGACGACGGTGAGCCGGGGCGGGTGCGCGGTGACGGTCTCGGCGACCGCGCGGAAGTCGTCCAGGACGGCGTCCATCCGCGCCGAGTGGAAGGCGTGCGAGACGCGCAGGCGGCGGGTGGTCCGGCCGCGGGCGCCGAGTTCGGCGGCGACGGCCTCGACGACGGCCGCGTCACCGGAGATCACGGTGGAGCGCGGGCCGTTGACGGCGGCGACGGACACGGCGTCGCCGTGCGCGGCGAGCAGCGCGGTGACCTCGTCCTCGGCGGCCTCGACGGCGACCATGGCGCCGCCTGCGGGCAGCGCCTGCATGAGCCGGCCGCGCGCGGCGACCAGACGGCAGGCATCGGGCAGGGACCACACCCCGGCGACGTGCGCGGCGGACAGTTCACCGAGCGAGTGGCCGAGGACGTACTTGGGGGCGATGCCCCACGACTCCAGGAGCCGGAAGAGGGCGACCTCGATCGCGAACAGGGCGGGCTGGGCGAGGCCCGTCGCCCGCAGCGCCTCGTCGTCCGGGGCGCCGTCCAGGACCACGTCCCTCAGGGAGAGGCCGAGTTCGGGGTCGAGGTGGGCGCAGACCTCGTCGAAGGCGCGGGCGAAGGCGGGGAACGCGGCGTACAGCTCGCGTCCCATGCCGGGGCGCTGGGCGCCCTGCCCGGAGAAGAGGAACGCGGTGGCGCCGCGCAGGGTGCGGCCGGTGACGACTGCTGGGTGCTCCTCCCCGGCCGCGAGGGCGGCGAGGGCGTCGCGGGCGGCGGTCGTGTCTTCGGCGAGGACGACCGCACGGTGCTCGAAGGACTGCCGGGTGGTGGCGAGGGCGCGCGCGGTGACGTGCGGATCGTCGCCGGGGTGCGCGTCCACGTGGTCGAGGAGACGGGCCGCCTGTCCGCGCAGGGCGTCGGCGCCGCGCGCGGACAGCAGCCAGGGCGCGAGCGGAAGCCGTACGGGAGGGGTGTCGTCCCCAGCGGCCTCGGGCTCGGGCGGTTCCGGGGCGGCCTCCAGGATGGTGTGCGCGTTGGTGCCGCTGATGCCGAAGGAGGAGACGGCGGCGCGGCGCGGGCGGCCCTCGGTGACGGGCCAGTCGGCGGGTTCGGTGAGCAGCCGGACGTGGCCCGCGTCCCAGTCGACGTGGGTGGACGGCGTGTCGACGTGGAGGGTGCGGGGCAGCTTGCCGTGCTGGAGCGCCATGACCGTCTTGATGACGCCCGCGACTCCGGCGGCGGCCTGCGTGTGGCCGAGGTTGGACTTGAGGGAGCCCAGGAACAGCGGGTGCGCGGCGTCCTTGGCGCGGCCGTACGTGGCGAGGAGCGCCTGGGCCTCGATGGGGTCGCCGAGAGTGGTGCCGGTGCCGTGGGCCTCGACGGCGTCGACGTCGGCGGCGGTGATCCCGGCGTTGGCGAGGGCCTGTTCGATGACGCGCTGCTGGGCGGGTCCGTTGGGCGCGGTCAGGCCGTTGGAGGCGCCGTCGGAGTTGATGGCGGAGCCGCGCACCACGGCAAGGACGGGGTGTCCGTTGCGGTGGGCGTCGGAGAGCCGCTCGACCAGGAGCAGGCCGACGCCCTCGGACCAGCCGGTGCCGTCGGCGGAGTCCGCGAACGCCTTGCACCGCCCGTCCGGCGCGAGCCCCCGCTGCCTGCTGAACTCGAACAGCAGGCCGGGCGTGGCCATCACGGCGACACCGCCCGCCAGCGCGAGGTCGCACTCCCCCGCGCGCAGCGCCTGCACCGCCCAGTGCAGGGCGACCAGCGAGGAGGAGCAGGCGGTGTCGACGGTGACGGTGGGCCCCTCCAGGCCGAGGACGTAGGAGATGCGGCCGGAGGCGACGGAGGTGGCGTTCCCGGCGAGCATCAGGCCGTGCACGTCCTCGGGCACCTCGACCGGGCCCTGTCCGTAGCCGGAGGTGGCGGCGCCGACGAAGACGCCGGTGGCGCTGCCGCGTAGGGACTGCGGGCGGATTCCTGCGCGTTCCAGGACCTCCCAGGACGCCTCCAGCAAGATGCGCTGCTGCGGGTCGGTGGCGAGCGCCTCGCGGGGGCTCATGCCGAAGAACGCGGCGTCGAAGGAGGCGGCGTCATCGAGGAAGCCGCCCTCGCGGGTGGAGAAGGTGCCCGGCCGGTCGGGGTCGGGGTCGTAGCGGTCGGCGATGTCCCAGCCGCGGTCCTCGGGCAGCGGACCGATGGCGTCGCCGCCCTCGTCGACCAGGCGCCACAGGTCCTCGGGCGTCCGGACGCCGCCGGGGAAGCGGCAGCTCATCGCGACGATGGCGATGGGCTCGCGGCTCTTGTCCTCGACCTCGCGCAGCTTGCGGCGGGTCTGCCGCAGTTCGCCCGTGACCCGCTTGAGGTATTCCACGTACTTGTCGTCGTCAGCCACGTGTGTCACTTCCTTGTACAACCGGGCGGGCCGGGGCGTCGGGTGCGGGCGGAGGGACCGGCGGGGTGCTCATACGTCCCCCAGCTCGCGGTCGATCAGGTCGAAGAGGTCGCCCGCGGACTCGACCCCGGCCAGTTCCTCGTCCTCCTGTACGGGGGCGTCGGCCGGGGCGGCGGCGGGCTCGCCCTGCCAGTGGGCGAGGAGTTCGCGGAGCCGGGCGGTGACCTTGTCGCGGTCCTCGCCGGCCACGTCGGAGTCGCGCAGCGCGCCCTCCAGGCGGTCCATCTCGCCGAGGAGCGCCTGCGCGGTGCCGGGCGGCTCGGGCAGGGACATCTCGCCCAGCAGGTGCCGGGCCATGGCGAGGGCGGTCGGGTAGTCGAAGACCAGGGTGGCGGGCAGCCGGAGTCCGGTGGCGGACGCGAGCCGGTTGCGCAGTTCGACGGCGGTCAGCGAGTCGAAGCCCAGCTCCTTGAAGGTCTGTTCCGGGTCGACCTCGGCGGCCGAGCCGTGTCCGAGGACGGCCGCCGCCTGTTCGGCGACCACGTCGACGAGGAGTTGTTCGCGGTCGGCGGCGGACAGGGGAGCGAGCCGTTCGTCGAGCGTCCGCGGTGCCTGGGCGGCGGGCGTCGCGGGCGTGGCGGCGTTCGCGCGGCGCCGGGTGGGCGTGCGGACCAGGCCGCGAAGGAGCACCGGCAGGACGTCGTGGTGCTCGCGCAGGGCGGCCGGGTCGAGGCGCATGGGCAGCAGTGCGGCCCGGTCGGTGTCGGCGGCGGCGTCGAGGAGGCGCATGCCGTGAGCGGCGTCCAGCGGCACCATGCCCGTACGGGCGTGGCGTTCGCGGTCGGCGTCGCTCAGCTCTCCGGTCATGCCGGCGTCCGGCAGCCAGGTGCCCCAGGCGAGGGAGAGCGCGGGCAGGCCCTGGGCGCGCCGGTGGTGGGCGAAGGCGTCCAGGAACGCGTTGGCCGCCGAGTAGTTGGCCTGCCCTGCGCCGCCGAAGGTGCCCGCGACGGAGGAGAAGACCACGAACCGGGCCAGGTCGATGTCGCGGGTCAGCTCGTGCAGGGCGACCACGGCGTCCGCCTTGGGCCGCAGCGCCTCGGCGAACCGCTCCGGCGTCATCGAGGACAGCACGCCGTCAGCGAGGACGCCCGCGGTGTGCACGACGGCGGTCAGGGGCCGGTCGGCGGGGATGCCCGCCAGGAGCGCGGCGAGCGCGGTGCGGTCGGCGACGTCGCAGGCCGCGATCGTCACCTCGGCGCCGAGCGCGGTGAGTTCGGCGCGCAGTTCGGCCGCGCCGGGCGCGTCGGGGCCGCGTCGTCCGGCGATCAGCAGGTGCCGGACGCCCTGGTCGGCGACGAGGTGGCGGGCGGTGATCCGGCCGAGGCCGCCGAGCCCGCCGGTGAGCAGGACGGTGCCCTCGGGGTCGGGCGTCGTCGGCAGGGTCAGGACGACCTTGCCGACGTGGCGGGCCTGGCTGAGGAAGCGGAACGCGTCGGGGGCCCGGCGCACGTCCCACACGGCCATCGGCAGCGGCTTGAGGACACCGCGTCCGAAGAGGTCGACGAGGTCGGTGAGGATCTCGCCGATCCGGTCCGGGCCCGCCTCGACCAGGTCGAAGGCGTGGTAGGCGACGCCGGGGTGGTCGGCGGCGACCCGCGCGGGGTCGCGGACGTCGGTCTTGCCCATCTCCAGGAACCGGCCGCCGCGCGGCAGGAGCCGCAGGGAGGCGTCCACGAACTCGCGGGCCAGGGAGTCGAGGACGACGTCGAAGCCCTCGCCGTCGGTGGCGGCGCGCAGCCGCTCCTCGAAGTCCAGGTCGCGGGAGGAGGCGAGGTGGGCGTCGTCCAAGCCCGCGGCGCGCAGGGCGTCCCACTTGGCCGGGGACGCGGTGCCGTACACCTCGGCGCCCAGGTGGCGGGCGAGCTGGACGGCGGCCGAGCCCACACCACCGGCGGCGGCGTGCACGAGGACCCGTTCGCCGGGCTTGAGCGCGCCGAGGTCGACCAGCGCGTAGTACGCGGTGAGGTAGACGATCGGGACGGTGGCGGCCTCGGCGAAGGTCCAGCCCTTCGGGATCCGGGCGACCATCCGCGCGTCGGCGACGGCGACGGGCCCGAACGCACCGGCGAACATGCCCATCACCCGGTCCCCGGGCGCGAGGCCCGTCACGCCGGAGCCCACCTCGGTGACGACACCCGCGCCTTCGAGGCCGATCGCGGTGGCGTCGCCGGGGTACATGCCGAGCGCGGTCAGGACGTCACGGAAGTTGACTCCCGCCGCGCGCATCGAGATCCGTACCTCGTTCGGCGCGAGCGGCGCGGTGACCTCCGGGCAGGGCGCCAGGCGCAGGCTCTCCAGGGTGCCCTTGCGCTCGATGCCGAGCCGCCAGGCATCGGTGTCGGCGGGCGGGACGAGGGCCCGTTCGGCGTCGAACGGCACGATGCCGGGTGCGAGCGCCTTGCCGTCCTGGACGGCGACCTCGAAGGCGCTGTCACCGTCCAGGACGGCGGGCAGCGCGGCCAGCGACTCCCCGGCGCCGTCGGTGTCGACGAGGACGAACCGGCCCGGGTTCTCGGTGCGGGCCGCCCGCACCAGGCCCCACACGGCAGCCTGCGCCGGGTCGGCGGCCCGGGGCGCGGACGGGACGGCGCACCGGGTCACGACGGCGAGACGCGCGTGCAGGAACGCCGGTTCGTCCAGCCAGCGCCGTACGAGTTCCAGGACGCGGCCGGTCGTGACGCGGGCCGCGTCGGCTTCCGACCCGGAGTGGGTCGCCGTGACCGGTACGGCGTACAGGACGGTGCCGGGGACCTCGTCGGCCTCGGCGAGGGCGTCCAGATCGGGCACGGTGTGCGCGGTGTGCCCGGCGGCGCGCAGTGCGGCGGCCAGCTCGTCGGCCTCGCCCGCGCCGACGACCGTCCACGCGGTGGCCGGCGTGTCGGTGGCCGGGGTGGTGAGCGGCTGCCAGTCCAGCTCGTACAGGCCCTTCCGGTCGGCGGCGCCGACGGTGGAGCCTTCCAGGTCGCCGGTGAGTTCGCGCAGGGTGAGCGAGCCGACGGAGGCGACGGGGCGGCCCGCCGGGTCGGCGAGCGCGAGCCCGACGGCCTCGGGCCCCTCCTGGACCATCCGCACCCGCAGCGCGGAGGCGCCGACGGCGTCCACGCGGACGTCGTTCCAGGAGAACGGGAGCCGTCCCGCGTCCTTCATCGGTACGAACATCACCGCGTGCAGGGCGGCATCGAGGAGGGCCGGGTGCAGGTCGAAGGCGTCGGCGGCGGGGTCCGCGTCGGCCGGCAGGGCGACCTCGGCGAACACCTCGTCGCCGCGCGTCCACACCCGCGTCAGCCCTTGGAACAGCGGGCCGTAGAGGTGGCCCCGGTCGGCGAACGCCTCGTAGAACCCGTCGAGCGCGACCTCCTCACCGCCCTCGGGCGGCCAGGCGGTGAAGTCGTACGGTGCGGCGGACGGTTCGGCGGCGGGCGCGAGCAGGCCGCTGACGTGCAGCGTCCACGGGCTGCCCGGCTCGGCGTCGTCGGGGCGGCCGTGCACGGTCAGCGGGCGGGCCCCGGTGGCGTCCGGCGCCTCGACGCGTACCTGCACCCGCACGCCGCCCCGCTCGGGCAGGGTGAGCGGCGTCAGGATCGTCAGTTCGGCGACCTGCTCGCAACCGGTCCTGGCGCCCGCGTGCAGGGCCAGGTCGAGGAAGCCGGTGGCGGGGAACAGGGCGGTGCTGGTGAGGGCGTGATCCCTGAGCCACGGGTTGGAACCGAGCGCGAGCCGGCCCGTGAAGACCTGCGTGTCCCCGTCGGCGAGCTCCACGGCGGCACCGAGCAGCGGGTGGCTGCTCGCGCCGAGCCCGGCGGTGGTGACGTCGCCGAGCAGCACGGGCGGCTTCGGCCAGAAGCGGCGGCGCTGGAAGGGATAGGTGGGCAGTTGGGTGACGCGGGCGCCGGTGCCGTCGAAGAAGCGGGGCCAGTCGACGCTCACGCCGTGGGTGAAGGCGCGGGCGAGGGCGTCGAGGAGCGTCTCCCGCTCGTCGCGGTCCTTGCGCAGCACCGGTACGAAGAGGCTCTGCGCGGCGTCCGGCAGGCAGCTCTGCGCCATCGCGGTGAGGGTACCGTCGGGGCCCACCTCCACGAACCGGTCCGCGCCCAGCTCGGCGAGCGTACGGACACCATCGGCGAAGCGGACGGCCTCCCGCACGTGGCGCACCCAGTACTCCGGGTCCTGCAGCTCACCGGGGGCGGCGACCCGGCCGGTGACGTCGGAGACGACGGCCATCCGCTGCGGCGCGTAGGAGATTCCGGCGGCGACGGCACGGAAGGCGTCGAGCATGGGCTCCATGAGCGGCGAGTGGAAGGCGTGGCTGACCCGCAGCCGGGTGGTGCGGCGCCCCTCGGCGGCGAGCTTCGCCGCGATGCCGGAGACGACCTCCTCGGTGCCGGAGATCACCACCGAGCGCGGGCCGTTGACGGCGGCGACACCGGCGTCCGGGTGGTTCTCGAGGAGAGGCAGCACCTCGTCCTCGGTGGCCTCGACGGCGAACATGGCGCCGCCTTCCGGAAGTTCCTGCATGAGACGGCCACGGGCGGCGACCAGGGCGCAGGCGTCCTCCAGCGACATCACGCCCGCCACATGCGCGGCCGCGATCTCACCGATGGAATGCCCTGCTACGAAGTCGGGCCGCACGCCCCACGATTCGAGCAGGCGGTAGAGGGCGACCTCGACGGCGAACAGGGCGGGTTGCGTCCACTCGGTGCGGTTCAGCCGCTCGGCGTCGTCGCCGAGGACGAGCGCGCGCAAGTCGTCGCCGAAGTGGGCGCAGACCGCGTCGAAGGCGTCGGCGTAGACCGGGAACGCCTCGTAGAGCCCCGCGCCCATACCCGGACGCTGGGCGCCCTGACCGGAGAACAGGAACGCGGTCTTCCCGTCGCCCCGGTGGGTGCCGGTGACGGTGTGCGGGCCGGTCTCGCCGGAGGCGAGCAGCCGCAGCCCGTCGGTGAGGGCGGTGCGGTCGGCGCCGAGGACGACGGCGCGGTGCTCGAAGACGGCACGGGTCGCGGTGAGCGAGAGGCCGAGGTCGGCGGTGGTCAGGCCGGGGTTCCGCCCGACGTGGTCGAGAAGCTGGGCGGCCTGGGCGCGCAAGGCGTCGCGGCTGCGGGCGGAAAGGACCCAGGGCACGAGCCCGGTCGTCGCGGCCGGCGCCAGGGCGGCGGCGGAATCCTCGGCGGTGGCGGACTCCTCGGTGGCGGCAGGCTCCTCGGCGGTGGCGGACTCCTCTGGGACGGCAGACCCCTCGGTGGCGGCAGGCTCCTCGGCGGTGTCGGACTCCTCGGGGGCGGCAGGCTCCTCGGCGGTGTCGGACTCCTCGGGGGCGGCAGACCCCTCGGCGGCGGCAGGCTCCTGGGGGGCGGCGGACCCCTCGGTGGCGGCGGACCCCTCGGTGGCGGCAGGCTCCTCGGGGGCGGCGGACCCCTCGGTGGCGGCAGGCTCCTCGGCGGCGGCAGGCTCCTCGGCGGCGGCAGGCTCCTCGGCGGCGGCAGACCCCTCGGTGGCGACAGGCTGCTCCTCGGGGGCGGCTTCCAGGACGACGTGGGCGTTCGTCCCGCTGATCCCGAAGGACGACACACCCGCCCGGCGCGGACGCCCGGCCGTCTCCGGCCACTCCCGGGCCTCGGTCAGCAGCGCCACGGCACCCTGCTCCCAGTCCACGTGCGAGGACGGCGCGTCCACATGCAGCGTCGCGGGCAGCACACCGTGCCGCATCGCAAGCACCATCTTCATCACACCCGCCACACCAGCACCGGCCTGCGTGTGACCGACGTTCGACTTCACCGACCCCAGCCACAACGGCCGGTCGGCATCACGCCCCTGCCCATACGTGGCGAGCAACGCCTGCGCCTCGATCGGATCACCCAGCCGCGTGCCCGTACCGTGCGCCTCCACGGCGTCCACCTCGGCCGGCGCGACACCGGCATCCGCGAGCGCGGCACGGATGACCCGCTGCTGCGAGGGCCCGTTCGGCGCGCTCAACCCGTTGGACGCACCGTCCTGGTTGACCGCCGAACCCGCCACCACCGCGAGCACCGGATGCCCGTTGCGGTGGGCGTCCGACAGCCGCTCCACCAGGAGCAGGCCACCACCCTCCGAGAACCCCGTACCGTCCGCCGCATCGGCGAACGCCTTGCACCGGCCGTCCGCCGCAAGCCCCTGCTGGCGGCTGAAGTCCACGAAGAGGCCGGGCGAGGCCATGACGGTGACGCCGCCCGCGAGGGCGAGGTCGCACTCCCCCGAGCGCAGCGACTGCACGGCGAGGTGCAGGGCGACCAGGGAGGCGGAGCAGGCCGTGTCTACGGTGACCGCCGGGCCTTCGAGGCCGAACGTGTAGGAGAGGCGGCCGGAGACGACGCTGGCCGCGTTGCCGGTCAGCATGTAGCCCTCGAAGTCCTCGCCGGAGGCGGCGAGCATCCCGGTGTAGTCCTGGCCGTTGGTGCCTGCGAAGACTCCGGTACGGCTGCCGCGCAGGGAGCGGGGATCGATGCCCGCTCGCTCGAACGTCTCCCACGCCATCTCAAGGAGCAACCGCTGCTGCGGGTCCATGGCCACGGCCTCGCGGGGCGAGATGTTGAAGAACGCCGGGTCGAAGCCGCCCGCGTCGGTGAGGAAGCCGCCGGTGCGGGTGGAGACGGTGCCGGTCTTGCCGGGCTCGGGGTCGTGGAGGGCGTCGAGGTCCCAGCCGCGGTCCTCCGGGAAGGGGACGAGGCCCTCCTCGCCGTTGAGGAGCATGTTCCACAGTTGTTCGGGGGTGGAGACGTCGCCGGGGAAGCGGCAGCCCATGGCGACGACGGCGATCGGGTCGTCGTGCGTGGCGTCCCGGCGCGGGCCGTGCTCAGCGGCGTCCGTCTCCGTGTCGTCGGCGACTTCGGCGACTTCGGCGACTTCGGCCAGGAGGAAGTCGGCGAGCGCGCGGCAGGTGGGGTGGTCGAAGACGAGGGTGGAGGGCAGGCGCAGGCCGGTGATGCGGTTCATGCCGTTGCGCAGTTCGACGGCGCTGAGCGAGTCGATGCCCAGGTCGGTGAAGGGCTGTTCCGGGTCGACGGCGTCGGCGGCGGGGTAGCCGAGGACGCCGGCGACGTGGCCGCGCACGATCTCCAGGACGGCCCCGGCCCGTTCGTAGTCGGGCAGGGTTGCCAGGTGGGCGTGGAGCGAGGAGGTGTCGTCCACGGTCGGGCCCGCGCTCTGCCGGACGGCGTCCAACGCCGCGCGGGCGGCGGGCAGTTCGTCCAGCAGATGGCTGGGGCGCGGTGCGGTGAAGGACGGGGCGTACGTGTCCCAGCGCAGGTCGGTGACGACGACGTGGGTGTCGCCGAGGTCGAGGGCGCGGCCGAGCGCCTCGCAGGCGACGGCGGTGTCCATGGGGTGGACGCCGTGGCGGCGCATGCGGTCCCCCGCGCTGTCCCCGACCATGCCGCCGTCGGCCCACAGGCCCCAGGAGACGGCGGTGACGGGCAGTCCGGCGGCGCGGCGTTCGGCGGCGAGGGCGTCGAGGTAGGCGTTGCCGGGGGCGTAGTTGCCGAGTCCGGCGCCGCCGAGGACGCCTGCCGTGGAGGAGAACAGGACGAACGCGGAGAGGTCGAGGTCGCGGGTGAGGTCGTGCAGGGCGCGGGCGGCGCTCGCCTTGCCGCGCAGGACGGGGTCCATGCGGTCGGGCGTGAGCGCGTCCACGACGCCGTCGTCCAGGGAGCCTGCCGCGTGGAACACGGCGTCCAAGGGCTGGTCGGCGGGGATCGCGGCGAGCAGTTCGGCGAGGGCGGCGCGGTCGGACACGTCGCAGGCGGCGAGGGTGACGTCGACGCCGCGGGCGGCGAGTTCGTCGCGCAGCTCGGTCGCGCCGGGCGCCTCGGCGCCGCGCCGGCCCGCGAGGACCAGGTGGGTGGCGCCCCGGTCGGCGAGCCAGCGGGCGACATGGCCGCCGAGGGCACCGGTGCCTCCGGTCACGAGGACGGTGCCGCGCGGCCGCCAGGTCTCGGCGGGAGCGTCGGCGCCGGGCGCGTGGACCAGGCGGCGGCCGTGGGCGCCGGTCGCGCGCAGCGCGATCTGGTCCTCCCCGCCGGGCTCGGCCAGGACGGCGGCGAGCCGGGTGGCGGAACGGCTGTCGAGGTCGGCGGGCAGGTCGACGAGGCCGCCCCAGCGGTCGGAGTGCTCCAGGGCCGCGACCCGGCCGAGGCCCCAGACGAGGGCCTGGGCGGCGTCGGGCGCGGGGTCGGCGCTGCCGACGGCGACGGCTCCGCGCGTGGCGCACCACAGGGGCGCGTCGATGCCGAGGTCACCGAGGGCCTGGATCAGCGCGAGGGTGGTGGCGAGGCCGACGGGGACGGCTACGTGGCTGGGGTGGTCACGGGTGTCCAGGGCGAGCAGGGAGAGCACACCTGCGACACGTGTGTCGTCGTCGCTGGTGAGCAGGTCGGCGAGGGTTGTCCGGTCGGGGGTGTTGTCCGGAAGGACGATCCGGCGGACCGCGCGGGCGCCGCCCGCGGTGAGCGCGTCGGCGACGGCGACGGCGGTCGCGCTGTGCCCGGCCTCCTCGGCGGGGGCGACGAGCAGCCACGTACCGGTGAGGGTGGCCGCGCCGGTGTCGAGGGGGCTGAAGGCGATCCGGTAGCGGAGGGCGTCGGTCGTGGCGCGTTCCCTGCGGGTGCGCCGCCACTGGGACAGGGCGGGCAGGACGCTGCTGAGCGGTGCGTCGGCGGGCAGGTCGAGGCTGTCGGTGAGGCTCTCCAGGTCCTCCTGCTCGACGGTCTCCCAGAACCGGGCCTCGACGGAGTCCGCCGTGAGGGCGCCGCTCGCGGCGAGGTCGGCTGCTGCCGCCTCGCGGACGGTGGGCCAGTAGCGCTGGTGCTCGAAGGCGTAGGTGGGCAGGTCGGTGCGGGAGGCGCCGGTGCCGTCGAAGACGGTCTCGAAGTCGATGTCCACGCCGTGCACGTGGGCCTCGGCGAGCGCGGCGAGGAACTGCCGCAGGCCGCCCTGGTCACGGCGGAGCGAGCCGAGGACGGCGCCGTCCACGCCGGCCGCGTCGAGGGTCTCGCGCAGTCCGACGGCGAGCACGGGGTGCGGGCCGACCTCGATGAACGTACGGTGTCCCGCCGCGATCAGACCGCGTACGGCGTCCTCGAAGCGGACGGTCTCGCGCAGGTTGGTGTACCAGTAGGCGGCGTCGAGCCCGGTGGTGTCCTGCCAGTCCCCGGTCAGCGAGGAGCGGAACGGGATCTCCGCCTCGCGCGGGGCGATGCCGTCGAGAGCGTCGAGGACCGTGTCGCGGATCGCCTCGACCTGCGCGGAGTGCGAGCCGTAGTCGACGTTGACCTTACGGGCCCGGACGCCGTCCGCGACCAGGGCCTCGTGCAGGGCGTCGAGAGCAGCGGCCTCACCGGATACGACGACGGACGCGGGGCCGTTGACGGCGGCGACGGCGAGGTGCTCCGCCCACGGCTCCATGCGGGCGCGGGTCTCGTCGGCGGGCAGCGGCACGGACATCATGCCGCCGGTCCCCGCGATACGCGTGATGGCGCGGCTGCGCAGGGCGACGACGCGGGCGCCGTCCTCCAGGGTGAGGGCACCGGCCGCGCAGGCGGCGGCGATCTCGCCCTGCGAGTGGCCGACGACGGCGGCCGGTCGGACGCCGTGCGCGCGCCACAGCGCGGCGGTGGCCACCATCACGGCCCACAGGGCGGGCTGGACGACGTCCACGCGGCCGAGGTCGGCGGCGCCCTCGTCGCCGCGCAGCACGGCGGTCAGGGACCAGTCGACGTACGGGGCGAGCGCCTGCTCGCAGCGGTCGATCCACTCGGCGAACACCGGTGACTCGTCGAGCAGTTGACGTCCCATGCCCGCCCATTGGGCACCTTGCCCGGGGAAGACGAGGACGGGTTCGGCGCCGCCCGGCAGCGCGCCGGCGACCGGGACGGGCGTGGTGAGCGGCGCGTCGGCGGCGAGGGCGGCCAGGGTCTCGTCGAGTGCGGCGGGGTCGTCGGCGAGGACGGCGGCGCGGTGGGTCAGGGCGGCGCGTCCGACGGCGAGGGTGTAGCCGACGTCGGTGAGCGGGGTGCCCGGGTGGGTGCGCAGGTGGGTACGGAGGCGGGCGGCCTGGGCACGCAGCGCGGCCGGGGTGCGGGCGGACAGCAGGACGGGGACGGCGGGCAGGGTGGTACGAGCGGCGGGCTTCTCCGCGCTGTCAGGGGCTTCTTCCACGATGACGTGGGCGTTGGTGCCGCTCATGCCGAAGGAGGAGACACCGGCGCGGCGGGCGCGGCCCGTCTCGGGCCAGGGCTGTTCCTCGGTCAGGAGGCGGACGTGCCCGGCGGTCCAGTCGACGTGCGGGGTCGGGTTGTCGGCGTACAGAGTGCGCGGCAGCACGTTCTCGCGCAGCGCCATGACCATCTTGATGACGCCGCCGACACCGGCCGCGGCCTGGCTGTGCCCGATGTTGGACTTGAGGGAGCCGAGCCAGAGCGGGCGTTCGACGGGCCGGTCCTGGCCGTACGTGGCGAGGAGCGCCTGCGCCTCGATGGGGTCGCCGAGGGTGGTGCCGGTGCCGTGCGCCTCGACGGCGTCGACGTCCTGCGGGGACAACCCGGCGGAGGCGAGCGCCTGCCGGATGACGCGCTGCTGGGAAGGCCCGTTGGGGGCGGTGAGGCCGTTGGAGGCGCCGTCCTGGTTGAGGGCGGAACCGCGGATCACGGCGAGCACCTGGTGGCCGTTGCGGCGGGCGTCGGAGAGCCGCTCCAGGACGATCATGCCGACGCCCTCGGCCCAGCTCGCGCCGTCCGCGTCCGCGGAGAACGGCTTGCAGCGGCCGTCCTCGGCGAGGGCGCGCTGCCGGCTGAACTCGATGAGGGAGCCGGGCGTCGACATCACGGTGACGCCGCCCGCGAGGGCGAGTTCGCACTCACCCTGGCGCAAGGACTGCGCGGCGAGGTGCAGGGCGACCAGCGAGGACGAACAGGCGGTGTCGACGGAGACCGCGGGGCCTTCGAGTCCGAGGGCGTAGGAGATGCGGCCGGACAGCACGCTCGGCGAGTTGCCCGTACCGACGTAGCCCTCGAAGTTGTCGTCGGAAGCGGCGAGGATCGTCACGTAGTCCTGGTAGGTGACACCGGCGAACACTCCGGTGGCGGAACCGCGCGCCGCGACCGGGTCGACACCTGCGCGCTCCAGCGCCTCCCACGACACCTCCAGGAGCAACCGCTGCTGCGGGTCCATGGCGAGGGCCTCGCGGGGGCTGATCGAGAAGAACGCCGGGTCGAAGCGGCTGGCGTCGTGCAGAAAGCCGCCCTCACGGGTGTAGACGGTGCCCGGGTGGTCGGGGTCCGGGTGGTAGAGCCGCTCGGGGTTCCAGTTGCGGTCGGTGGGCAGCGGCGAGATGCCGTCGGCCCCGGCCCGGACCAGGTTCCACAGGTCCTCGGGGTTGGCTATGCCGCCCGGGTAGCGGCAGGCCATGCCGACGACGGCGATCGGGTCGTCGTCAACGGCACGCCGTACGGGGCTGGGTGCGGCGGCGTCGGCCTCGTTGAACAGGTCGTCGGCGAGGTGGCGGGCGAGCGCGGCCGGGGTGGGGTGGTCGAAGACGAGGGTGGCGGGCAGAGTGACGCCCAGCGCGGCGCTGAGCCCGTTGCGGAGCTCGACCGCGGTCAGCGAGGTCAGCCCGAGATCGGTGAACGGACGTGCCGGCTCGACCTCATCGGGCCCGCCATGACCGAGCACGGCGGCGACACACTCACGCACGCTGACGAGCAACGCCCGCTCCCGCTCCGCGCCGGGCCGCGAGGCGAGGCGTTCGAGGAGAGTGCCGGGGGGTTGCGTACGGGTGGCGGCGCGACGGCGGGGTGGTGGGGTGGCGGTCTGGTGGGGGGCGGGGCTCGGAGTGGTGCTCGGGCTGGTGTGCAGGCCGGTGGCCGGTGTGGCGGCCAGGTCGGTTCCCTGGATGGTGGCCGAGCCGGTAACGGGGGCGGTGAGGGGCTCGGCGGACGGGGCAGTCCCGGGGGTGGCACCCGACTCGACAGCCGCGCCGGGCTGCTGACCGGTGGCCTGCTCGACGGACAAGGCAGTCCCGGGCACGGCACCCGACACGGCAGCCGCGCCGGGCTGCTGACCGGTGGCCGGTTCGGTGGACAGGGCAGTCCCGGGGGTGGCGCCCAACTCGACAGCCGGGCCGGGCTGCTGGCCGACGGCCTGCTCGGCGGGCAGAGCAACCCCGCCAGCGGCACCCGACACCACAGCCGCGCCGGGCTGCTGGTTGGTGGCCGGTTCGGTGGACAAGGCAGTCCCAGGGACGGCACCCAACTCGACAGCCGGGCCGGACTGCTGGCCGACGGCCTGATCGGCGGACAGAGCGGTCCCCCGAGCGGCGGTCGCCGCATCAACCGGGGCGGTTCCCTGGCCGGTGACCTGCTCCGCGGGCAGCGCCACCTCATGGGCCGTGCCCGGCGCAGCAGTCGAGACGGCCTCCTGGGCCGCGCCTGAAGCAACGGACGAGACGGCCACCTGGGCGGCGCCCGGAGCAGCGGACCAGGCGGCCTCCTGGGCGGCGTCCGGCGCAGGCCCCTCACCCGTAGCCCGCGGAGCGGTAGCGCTCGGGGTCGGGCGTAGTGACAGGGAGTCGATTGTCAGGACGGGGTCGCCTATCGCGTCGGCGGCGGTCAGGGTGAGGGTCTTGGGGCCGGTGCGCTGGAGGCGGATGCGGAGGGTCGTGGCGCCGGTGGCGTACAGGCGGGCCGGGCCTGCGGAGAAGAGCACGTGTCCGTCGCCCAGGCCGTCGAACGCGCCGAGGCCCAGCGGGTGCAGCGCGGCGTCCAGAAGTGCCGGGTGGAGGTCGTGGCGGGCGGCGTCGGCGGTCGCGGACTCGGGCAGCGTGACGTCCGCGTACACCGTGTCGGCGTCCTGCCAGGCGGCCGTGAGCCCCTGGAAGACGGGGCCGTAGTCGAGCCCGGCCTCGCGCAGCCGCACGTAGAGGCCGTCGACGGGGAGTTCCCGCGCGCCGGGTGGCGGCCAAGCGGTGAGGTCGTGGGCCGGAGCCGGGACCGGTTCCGTCTCGGCGGTCAGTACGCCGGTCGCGTGCCGGGTCCACGCCGCGCCCGTGTCCCCGGCGGGCCGCGCGTACACGGCGAACGCGCGGTCGCCACGGGCGTCGGGGGCCTCGACGCGGAGTTGGAGGGCGACGCCGTCGTGCTCGGGCAGCGCCAGGGGACGTTCGAGGACGAGTTCCCCGACCTGCGGGCGGCCCGCGTGCACGCCTGCGACGAGGGCGAGTTCGAGGAGGGCGGTGCTCGGGACGACGGCGGTGCCGTCGATGCGGTGGGCGGCGAGCCAGCTCGCGCCGCCCACGGTGAGGCGGCCGGTGAGCAGCAGGGTGTCGTCGGCGGCGGACGGCACGACGGCGCCGAGCAGCGGGTGTTGGGCGGGGACGAGCCCGACGGCGGCCGGGTCGGAGGTGGGGGTGGGCTCGATCCAGTACGGCCGGTGCTGGAAGGCGTAGGTGGGCAGGTCGACGGGGCCCGCGCCGGGCGCCACCGTGTCGAGCACGGCACGCCAGTCGACGTCGGTGCCGTGGGCGTACAGGGCGCCGACGGCGCTGAGCAGCGTCTCGGTCTCGTCGCGGTCGTCGCGCAGCGCGGGTACCGCCACGGGTGCGGCCCCTCGCCAGGCGCCCTGCGCGAGGGCGGTCAGCGTGGTGTCGGGGCCCAGTTCGAGCAGGCGGCCGGCGCCGGTCTCCTCCAGCGCGGTGACACCGTCGGCGAACCGTACGGCGTGCCGGACGTGCCGGACCCAGTACTCGGGGTCGGTGAGTTCGCCGGGTTCGGCGAGGCGGCCGGTGAGGTCGGAGACGACGGGGATCCGCGGCTCGGCGTAGTCGACGGTGGCCGCGACGGCCCGGAACTCGTCGAGCATGGGTTCCATGCGCGGCGAGTGGAACGCGTGGCTGACCCGCAGCCGGGTCGTCTTGCGGCCCTGCGCGGCAAAGTGAGCGGCGACTTCCAGGGCCGCGTCCTCGTCACCGGAGACGACCACGGAGCGGGGCCCGTTGACGGCGGCCACCCCGAGGGCGTCCTCGCGCCCGGCGAGCAGCGGCAGCACCTCTTCCTCGGCGGCCTGGAGGGCGATCATCGCGCCGCCCTCGGGCAGCGCCTGCATGAGCCGGCCGCGTGCGGCGACCAGGCGGCAGGCGTCGGGGAGCGTCATCACCCCGGCGACGTGGGCGGCCGCGATCTCGCCGACGGAGTGGCCGAGGAGGTGGGCGGGCCGCACCCCGAAGGATTCCAGGAGCCGGTAGAGGGCGACCTCGACGGCGAACAGGGCGGGCTGCGCGTACTCGGTGCGGTCGAGCGCGGAGGCGTCGTCGCCGTGCACGACGTCGGCGAGCGGCCGGGGCAGCAGCCCGTCGAAGTGGCCGCAGACGGCGTCGAAGGCGTCGGCGTACGCGGGGAAGGTCTCGTACAGGCCGCACCCCATGCCGGGCCGCTGGGTGCCTTGCCCGGCGAAGAGGAACGCGAGGCCGCCCCCGGTGAGGGTGGACCCGGTGACGGCGGCGGGGCCGGTCCCGCCCGCGGCGAGGGTTTCGAGCGCGGCCAGCAGGGCGTCGCGGCCCGTGCCGGTGACGACGGCCCGGTGTTCGAGCGCGGCCCGGGTGAACGCGAGGGCGTGCGCGACGTCGGCGGCGCCGAGTCCGGGGCGCTGTTCGAGGTGGGCGAGGAGCCGGGCGGCCTGGTCGCGCAGGGCGGGTGCGCTGCGCGCGGACAGCAGCCAGGGCAGGGCGGTGGGACCGGTGTCGGCGTCGTCCCGGCCTGGTGCCGGCGGCTCGGTCGCCGTACGGGCCGGTTCGGCTTCGGGTTCGGGTTCGAGTTCGGCGAGGACGACGTGGGCGTTGGTCCCGGAGACGCCGAACGCGGAGACCCCCGCGCGGCGTACGCGGTCACCGCCGCCGGGCCAGGCGACGGCTTCGTCGAGCAGGCGGACGCGGCCGGCCTGCCAGTCGACGCGGGAGGAGGGGCGGTCGGCGTGCAGGGTGCGCGGCAGTACGTTCTCGCGCAGCGCCAGGATCATCTTGATGACGCCGACGGCACCGGCGGCGGCCTGCGTGTGCCCGAGGTTGGACTTGACCGAGCCGAGCCACAGGGGCCGTTCGGCGGGCCGGTCCTGACCGTACGTGGCGAGGAGGGCCTGTGCCTCGATGGGGTCGCCGAGGGTGGTGCCGGTGCCGTGCGCCTCGACGGCGTCGACGTCCTGCGGCGAGAGCCCGGCGGAGGCGAGCGCCTCCCGGATGACGCGCTGCTGCGAAGGCCCGTTGGGGGCGGTGAGCCCGTTGGAGGCGCCGTCCTGGTTGACGGCGGTGCCTTCCACGACGGCCAGGACGCGGTGGCCGTTGCGGCGCGCGTCGGAGAGCCGTTCGACGACGAGCACGCCGACGCCCTCCGCCCAGCCGGTGCCGTCGGCGTCCTCGGAGAACGCCTTGCAGCGGCCGTCGGGCGCGAGCCCGCCCTGGAGGCTGAACTCGACGAAGGCGCCGGGGTCGGCCATGACGGTGACACCGCCCGCGAGCGCGAGGTCGCACTCGCCGGAGCGCAGCGACTGCACGGCGAGGTGCAGGGCGACCAGCGAGGAGGAGCAGGCGGTGTCGACGGTGACGGCGGGCCCCTCCAGGCCGAGGGCGTAGGAGACGCGGCCGGAGACGACGCTGCCCGCCTGGCCGGTCAGCAGATGCCCGCCGAGCCCCTCCGGAACCTCGGTGAGCCCGGTGGCGTATCCGGAGCTTCCGGCGCCGACGAAGACGCCGGTGCGCGAGCCCTTCAGCGCGGTCGGCGCGATCCCGGACCGCTCCAGGGCCTCCCAGGAGGTCTCCAGGACGAGCCGCTGCTGCGGGTCGAGGGCCTGGGCCTCGCGCGGGCTGATGCCGAAGAACGCGGCGTCGAACGCGGAGGCCTCCGCCAGGAAGCCGCCGGACGCGGTGTCGCTGGCGTCGAGCAGGGCCGACAGGTCCCAGCCGCGGTCCTCCGGGAACCCTCCGGCGGTGTCGCCGCCCGCGGCGAGCAGCTCCCACAACTGGTCGGGGCTGTCGATGCCGCCCGGCAGACGGCAGCCCATGCCGACGATGACGACAGGATCGGTGCCACTGTCCGTGCCGGTGGCCCGCGCTGTCCCGTCGTGCCGCTCCTGCGCGGCGCCGAACAGTTCGTCCCGCAGGTGGGCGGCGACGGCGAGCGGCGTCGGGTGGTCGAAGACGAGGGTGCTGGGCAGCGCGACACCGGTCTCGGCGGTGAGGTCGTTGCGCAGTTCGACGGCGGTCAGCGAGTCGAAGCCCATCTCGCGGAAGGCGCGCCCGACGGTCACGGCGGCCGGGTCGCTGTGCCCGAGCGCGGCGGCGGCCCGGCGGCACACCAGGTCGAGCAGGGCCGCCTCGCGCTCCTCCGCGCCGAGCGACGCGAGCCGCTCGCGCAGCGCGCCGCCCGCTCCGGTGCCGGGGGTACGGGCCGACGGGGCCATGGCCCCGCCGGTCAGGGCGGCGAGCAGGGGGCTGGGGCGGCCGGTCGTGAACGCGGGCGCGAACCGCTCCCAGTCCACGTCGGCCACGACCACGGCGGTGTCCCGGGCGGCCAGGGCGCGGCCGAGAGCGGTCAGCGCGGCATCGGGGTCGAGCGGTCGCAGCCCGCGGCGTTCGAGCAGCGTACGGGCGGTCTCGTCGGCGGCCATGCCGGTGCCGCCCCACGGCCCCCAGGCCACGGACGTACCGGCGAGGCCACGGGCCCGGCGGCGTTCGACCAGGGCGTCCAGGTGGGCGTTGGCGGCGGCATAGGCGGCCTGGCCGCCACTTCCCCACACACCGGCGATGGAGGAGAACGTCACGAACGCCGACAGGCCGCTGTCGCGGGTCAGTTCGTCGAGGTGGTCGGCGGCGTCCGCCTTGGCGGCGAGGACGGCCGCGAGCCGCTCGGGGGTGTACGCGGCGATCACGTCGTCGTCGAGGACGCCCGCGCAGTGCAGCACCGCGTCGACGGGGTGCTCGGCGAGGAGCGCGGCGACGGCGTCACGTTCGGCCATGTCGCAGGCGACGACCGTCACCCGCGCCCCGAGCGCGACCAGCTCCTCCCGCAGCTCGTCCGCGCCGGGCGCCTGGGGCCCGCGCCGGCTGGTCAGCACCAGTTCCCGGGCGCCCTGCTCGACGGCCCAGCGGGCGACCCGGGAGCCGAGGGCACCAGTGCCGCCGGTGATCAGGACGCGTTCGGGGGCCGTCCACGCGCCGGTCGCGGCGGGCGCGGGCGCGGGGACGAGCCGGCGGGCGTAGGCGTCGGTGCCGCGCACGGCGACCTGGTCCTCGTCGGCGGCGGCGAGCACGGCGGCGGCCCGGGCAAGGGAGCGCCGGTCCGCCCGCGCGGGCAGGTCGAGCAACCCGCCCCAGACGTCCGGGTGTTCCAGCGCGGCGACGCGCCCGAGCCCCCACACGGCGGCCCGCGCGGGCTCGACCACGGCCTCGGTCCCGCCACCCACGGCGACGGCACCATTGGTCACCAGCCACAACGGCGCCCCGAGCGCCGCGTCGGCGTGGGCCTGCACGACGGTGAGCGCACCGCCGACGTCCGGCAGGCACGACAACACCCCGGCCACGGGCTCCGGTTCGGCGCCCACCGCACGCAGCATCTCGGCGAGCGCCTCCCGCTCCACCCCAGCGGCGCACCGCACGCGCTCGACCCCCGGCACGAACTCCTCGATGCCGGGCAGAGCGGGCTCCTCACCGGCCTGGAGCAGCAGCCACCGCCCGTCGACCGTGGGGCCGCCGCCCGCCTCCAGCCGCTCCCACCGCACGCGGTACCGCCAGGAGTCCGCCGTGGTCCGCTCGACCTGCTCACGCCGCCACGCGGCCAGCGCGGGAACGACACCGTCGAGGACATCGCCGTCGACGTCGAGGACACCGGCGAGTTCGGCGGCGTCCCCCCGGTCCACGGCCTCCCAGAACGCGGCCTCCCCGGCCGTCGCCACCGCGTCCGCACCGGGTACGGGGTGCGCACCGCGCCGGGGTTCGGGCCAGTACCAGGAGCGCTGGAAGGCGTACGTCGGCAAGGGCGCGGGCCGCGCCCCGGCGAAGACCTTGTCCCAGCCGACCGGAACGCCTGCGGTGTGCAGCGCGGCCACGGCGGCGTACAGCGCGTCGGCCTCGGCCCGGTCCTTGCGCAGCACGGGTGCGCAGACCGCGCGCTCGGCGTCGGCGAGTGCGGTGCGGGCGAGGGCGGTGAGGGTGCCGTCGGGGCCGATCTCCAGGAAGCGGGTCACGCCTTCGGACGCGAGCGTGTCGACGCCGTCCGCGAAGCGTACGGCTTCCCGCACATGACGCACCCAGTACTCGGCCGAGGTCAACTCACCCTCAGTGGCCAGCCGTCCGGTCACGTTCGAGACGACAGGGATGGACGGGGCCGCGTACGTGATGCGCTCGGCCACCTCCCGGAAGGCGTCGAGCATCGGCTCCATGAGCGGTGAGTGGAAGGCGTGCGAGACGCGCAGGCGTGACGTCCGCCGACCCTGCCGCTTGAGCTCAAAGGCAGCCTGTTCGACGGCCGCCTCCGCACCGGCGATCACCACGGCCTGCGGGCCGTTGACGGCGGCGAGGGACACGCCGTCCCCGAGCAGCGGCAGCACCTCGGCCTCGGCGGCCTCCACGGCCACCATCACGCCGCCGGCGGGCAATTTCTGCATCAACCGGCCCCGCGCCACGACCAGGGCGCACGCGTCCTCCAGGGACATCACCCCGGCCACATGTGCGGCGGCGATCTCACCGATCGAGTGGCCCATCAACAGGTCCGGCCGAACCCCGAAGGACTCCACCAGCCGGAACAGCGCGACCTCGACGGCGAACAACGCGGGCTGCGTCCACTCCGTACGGTTCAGACGCTCGGCGTCGTCACCGAAGACGACGTCCCGCAACTCCTCCCCGACCTGCGCGCACACCGCATCGAAGGCTTCCGCGAACACGGGGAAGGCGACGTACAGCTCGCGCCCCATCCCGAGCCGCTGAGCCCCCTGCCCCGAGAACAGGAACGCCGTGCGGCCCTCGTCGACCGTGCCCGTGACGGCGCGCGGGTTCGGCTCGCCCTGCGCCAACGCGGTCAGCCCGGCGAGGAGTTCCTTGTCGTCACGGCCCCAGACGACAGCCCGGTCCTCAAAGGCCGTACGCGTGGTGGCGAGGGCGGCACCGATCTCGACGGCGTCGACCCCGGACGCGGACCGTACGGCTTCCAGCAGGCGGGCGGCCTGGGAGCGCAGGGCGTCGGTGCCTCGGCCGGACAGCACCCACGGCACCACCGGCATGGCGACAGACTCGACCGGCTCCACACTCTCGTGGGGCGCCTCCTCCAGGATGACGTGAGCGTTGGTACCGCTGAGGCCGAAGGAGGACACGCCCGCGCGGCGCGGACGCTCACCAGCGGGCCACTGCTGCTGCTCGACGAGCAACTGCACCGATCCGGATGACCAGTCCACATGCGAGGACGGCTCATCGGCGTGCAGGGTCGCGGGCAGCAGGCCGTGCTGAAACGCCTCCACCATTTTGATCACACCTGCGACACCGGCGGCGGCCTGTGTGTGGCCGAGGTTTGACTTCACTGACCCGAGCCACAGCGGCCGGTCCCCGGCTCGCTCCTGCCCGTACGTGGCGAGAAGTGCCTGCGCCTCGATGGGGTCACCCAGCTTGGTGCCGGTGCCGTGCGCCTCCACCGCGTCCACGTCCGTAGCCGACAGGCCCGCCGAGGCCAGCGCCGCACGAATCACGCGCTGCTGCGAAGGCCCGTTGGGAGCCGTCAAGCCGTTGGAGGCGCCGTCCTGGTTGACCGCCGAACCCCGCACCACCGCCAGGACGCGGTGTCCGTTGCGGCGGGCGTCGGACAGCCGCTCCACCAGCAGCACGCCGACGCCCTCGCCCCAACCCGTGCCGTCCGCGCCCTCACCGAACGCCTTGCACCGGCCATCACCCGCGAGCCCGCCCTGCTTGCTGAACTCCACGAACGCGCCCGGCGTGGACATCACCGTCACACCACCCGCCAGCGCCAGATCACACTCCCCCGCCCGCAGGGCTTGGGCGGCCAGGTGCAGGGCGACCAGCGAGGACGAGCAGGCCGTGTCCACCGTCACCGCCGGACCCTCAAGCCCCAGCACATACGAGACCCGGCCCGAGGCCACACTCGCCGCGTTCCCGGTGCCTACGTAGCCGCCGAAGTCCCCTTCCGACAGGCTCAGCAAGGCCGGGTAGTCCTGGCCGTTGGTCCCGGCGAAGACGCCGGTCCGGCTGCCGCGCAGCGCGCGCGGGTCGATTCCGGCCCGCTCCACCGCCTCCCACGACGCCTCCAACAGCAACCGCTGCTGCGGATCCATCGCCAACGCCTCACGCGGCGACACCCCGAAGAACTCCGCGTCGAAACCGCCGACGCCGGACAGGAAGCCGCCGCGTGCGGTGTGGCTGGCATAGGGGTTGTCCGGGTTGGGGGCGAAGAGCAGGTCGAGGTCCCAGCCGCGGTCCGTCGGGAAGTCGCCGATGCCGTCGCGGCCGTCGGCAAGGAGGTCCCACAGGTCCTCGGGCGACTCCACGCCGCCCGGGAAACGGCACGCCATCCCGACGATCGCCACCGGCTCGTCCACCGCGGCCACGGTCGTCGGGGCGATCGAGGTCTCGTCCCCGAACAGCTCGCTGTGGAGGTACGTGGCAAGGGCCTGGGGGGTCGGGTGGTCGAATACCACCGTCGCCGGGAGGGTGAGGCCCGTTGCGGCTGCCAGGACGTTGCGCAGCTCCACCGCGATCAGCGAGTCGACGCCCAGGTCACGGAAGGCCCGCTCCGCGCCGACCCGTTCGGGGCCGGGGTATCCGAGAGCGGCGGCGGCCCGGGTCCGTACCTCGGTGAGGAGTTCACGTCGGCGGGACTCGGGGTCGAGGTGCTGGAGGCGGGCTCGCAGGCCGGTGGTGGCGGTCTCCACGGTCGTACCGGGCTCGGCCGGGGCAAGGAACACCTCGCCGAGCATCGGGCTGGGGCGTACGGCGGTGAAAGCGGGGCCGAAGCGGTTCCAGTCGATGTCGGCCACCAGGGCGGTGGCGGAGGTGTCTCCCGCGCAGGCCGCGAGGGCGTCGAGTGCCTGGTCCGGGTCGAGCAGGCCGACACCGCCGCGCAGTTGGCGCCCCTCGGCGCCGGTGTCGGCGGCCATGCCGCCGCCCGCCCACGGTCCCCAGGCGATCGAGGTGGCGGGCAGGCCCGCGCTCCTGCGCTGCTCGGCGAGCGCGTCCAGCAGGGCGTTGGCGGCGGCGTAGTTGGCCTGCCCGGCGGAGCCGACGGTGCCCGCGAAGGAGGAGAACAGGACGAACGCGGAGAGGTCGCGGTCCCGGGTCAGCTCGTCGAGGTGGCGTGCGCCGGTCACCTTCGCGGCGAAAACTGTGCTGAAGGCTTCCGGGGTAAGGCCGTCGAGGACGCCGTCCTCCAGCACACCCGCGGTGTGGACGACCGCATCGACGGGGTGGGCGTCGAGCAGGGCAGCGACCACCGGACGGTCCGTCAGGTCGACAGCGGCGAAAGTCACTTCGGCGCCGAGGTCGCGCAGTTCCGCGCGCAGCGTCTCGGCTCCTTGCGCGCGTTCACCGCTGCGGCTGACCAGGATCAGGTGGTCGGCGCCGTTCCGCGCCGCCCAGCGGGCGACCCTGGCGCCGAGCGCGCCGGTGCCACCGGTCACCAGGACCGTGCCGGACGGCTGCCAGTCGGTCGTCCCGGCCCCGGGCCGCGTCGCGACGAGACGGCGGCCGAACAGTCCTCCGGGACGGATCGCGGCCTGGTCCTCGCGCGCGCCGCCCGCGAGCAGGGCGACGAGGCGGACGGTCGAGCGCCGGTCGAGGGCCGGCGGGAGGTCCACGAGGCCGCCCCAGCGGTCGGGGTGTTCCAGAGCGGCGACGCGGCCGACACCCCAGACTGCGGCCTGGTCAGGGAGCGGGGCCACGTCGTTCGGGGTGGCGGCGACGGCGCCCCTCGTAAGAACCCAGACGGGGGCCTGTACGCCCGCTTCGCCGAGCGCCTGGGTCAGCAGGGCGGTGGCGAGGACGCCACAAGGCACACCGTCGGTCTCGCCGCCTTCGAGGGCGAGCGTGGACACGACGCCGGTGACATGGTCGTCCCCGACGGCGGTGGCGACGCGGTGGGCGAGTTCGGCCCGGCTGTCGGCCTGGTGGTGGTCCACGACGACCAGTTCGGCGCCGGCCTCGGTGAGCGCGGCGCCCAGCGCGCCGCCCCAACCGTCGTCGCCTTCGAGGCTCGCGGGCCGCACGAACAACCAGCGGCCGGACAGGCGCGCGCCCTCGCCCAGACCGGTGACGGTGCGCCAGACGACACGGTGGTACGGGTTCGCCGCGTCGACGGCCGAACCGTCCTCGGCGTACGAGCGCTCAAGCCAGTAGCGCTCGCGGCGGAAGGCATAGGTGGGCAGCTCGACCGTGCGCGCTCCGGGCAGGAGCGCGGGCCACCGCACGGCGGCACCGCGCAGGTGCAGCCGCGCGAGGGCGGTCAGGAGGGTGTGCGTCTCGGGCCCATCCTTGCGGAGCACCGGCACGTGCAGCGCGTCACTGTCCGGAGCGCAGTTCTGGGCGAGGGCGGTGAGGGTGCCGTCGGGGCCGATCTCCAGGAAACGGGTCACGCCCTCGGACGCGAGCGTGCCAATACCGTCCGCGAAACGCACGGCTTCCCGCACATGCCGGACCCAGTACTCGGCCGATGCCAACTGCCCGTCAGCAGCGAGCCGTCCGGTCACATTCGAGACGAGGGGAATGGAGGGGGCCGCGTACGTGATGCGCTCCGCCACCTCACGGAAGGCATCCAGCATCGGCTCCATCAGCGGCGAGTGGAAGGCGTGCGAGACGCGCAGGCGCGACGTCCGCCGACCCTGCCGCTTGAGCTCCGAGGTGGCCTGTTCGACAGCCGCCTCCGCACCGGCGATCACCACGGCCTGCGGACCATTGACAGCCGCAACCGAGACCCCGTCACCGAGCAGAGGCAGCACCTCGGCCTCCGCCGCCTCCACGGCCACCATCACGCCACCGGCAGGCAACTCCTGCATCAACCGGCCCCGCGCCACCACCAGCGCACACGCATCCTCCAGCGACATCACCCCCGCCACATGCGCGGCAGCGATCTCACCGATCGAGTGACCCATCAACAAGTCCGGCCGAACCCCGAACGACTCCACCAGCCGGAACAGAGCAACCTCAACCGCGAACAACGCAGGCTGCGTCCACTCCGTACGGCTCAAGCGCTCAGCGTCATCACCGAAGACGACACCGCGCAACTCCTCCCCCACCTCCGCGCACACGGCGTCGAAGGTCTCCGCGAACACCGGGAAAGCGTCGTACAGTTCGCGCCCCATCCCAAGCCGCTGCGCCCCCTGCCCCGAGAACAGGAACGCCGTCCGGCCCTCCCGGGTGGTGTCGACGAGGGTGCGGGTATCGGGCTCGCCCTGGGCCAGTGCGGTGAGCGCGGTGAGGAGTTCGGTCCGGTCGCCGCCCTGGACGACGGCCCGGTGTTCGAAGGCCGTGCGGGTGGTGGCGAGGGAGGCGGCGAGGTCGTAGAGGTCGGTCTCCGGGTGTGTGTTCAGGTGTGCGGCGAGGCGGCCGGCCTGGGCGCGCAGGGAGTCGTCGTCGCGGGCGGACAGGAGCCACGGGAGGACGGGGAGGGAGGCGCGGGGCGCGGGTTCCTGCTCGCTGGACCCGGCGTCCTCCGCGTCCTCGGGGGCCTGTTCGATGACGGCATGGGCGTTGGTGCCCGAGAGGCCGAAGGCGGAGACGCCGACGCGGCGCGGGTGGTCGGTGGCGGGCCAGTCGGTGGGCCGGCTGAGGAGCTGGACGTGTCCGGCGCTCCAGTCGACGTGGGTGGAGGGGTTCTCGGCGTGCAGGGTGGGCGGCAGGACGCCGTGGCGCAGGGCGAGGACGGACTTGATGACGCCGACGACACCGGCGGCGGCCTGGGTGTGGCCGATGTTCGACTTGGCGGAGCCGAGCAGCAGCGGTCGGTCGGCGGGGCGGCCCTGGCCGTAGGTGGCGAGGAGCGCCTGGGCCTCGATGGGGTCGCCGAGGGCGGTGCCGGTGCCGTGTGCCTCGACGGCGTCGATCTCGGCGCCGGGGATTCCGGCGTTGGCGAGCGCGGCGAGGATGACGCGCTGCTGGGAGAGGCCGTTGGGGGCGGTGAGGCCGTTGGAGGCGCCGTCCTGGTTGACGGCGCTGCCGCGCAGGACGGCGAGGACCTGGTGGCCGTTGCGGCGGGCGTCGGAGAGCCGTTCGACGATGAGTGTGCCGGCGCCCTCGGCCCAGCCGGTGCCGTCGGCGTCGTCGGAGAAGGCTCTGCAGCGGCCGTCGCCCGCGAGGCCGCCCTGCTGGCCGAACTCGATGAACGCGCCGGGGCTCGACATGACGGTGACGCCTGCGACGGCGGCGAGGGCGCACTCCCCGGACCGCAGTGACTGGGCGGCCAGGTGCAGGGCGACGAGGGAGGAGGAGCAGGCGGTGTCGACGGTGACGGCGGGTCCTTCGAGGCCGAGCGTGTAGGCGACGCGGCCGGAGAGGACGGACATGGAGTTGCCGGTGAGCAGGTGGCCGCGGACGTCGTCGGGGATCTCGCGCAGGCCCGAGGTGTAGCCCTGGTCGCTGCATCCGACGAAGACGCCGGAGCGGCTGCCGCGCAGGCCGGCGGGGTCGATGCCGGCGCGTTCGAAGGCTTCCCAGACCACTTCGAGCAGAAGGCGCTGCTGCGGGTCCATGGCGAGGGCTTCGCGCGGGGAGATGTCGAAGAAGGCGGGGTCGAAGGAGGCGGCGTCCGCGACGAAGCCGCCGCGCCGCCGGTCGCCGTCGCCGTCGGCGTCGGGGGCGGGCCAGCCGCGGTCGGCGGGCCAGTCCGTCACCGCGTCGGTCCCGGAGACGAGCAGCTCCCAGAAGTCGTCGGGTGTGCGTACGTCGCCGGGCAGGCGGCAGCTCATGCCGACGATGGCGACGGGTTCCTGCTCGCGGGCCTCCATCTGCCGCAGCTTGCGGCGGGTGGTGTGGAGATCGACGGTGACCCGCTTGAGGTAGTCCCGAAGCTGCGCTTCCTTCGTCATGGACTGCCCCCATGCTGTTCGGTTCGGTGACGGAGCGGCGGTCCGCGCCCGGGCCTGTGCGCGTCGGTCCCGTGGCGCCCGGTGGGGGCACGGGACCGACGCTCGGCTCCGAGTGCGGTGGGGACAGCATGACCCGGGGGAAGGGGGTGTTTCGGTGGCCGGAGGGGTTCTCTGGGGAAACGCCTGAACTTCGGGGGCGACCGTGGTGCACGGAGGTGTTCACAAGGGCGTTCACGCAGGCCGGGGCGGTGCCCGGAGCCGTTCGCACGCAGCGGGGGCCCGGACTCGCGGGTCAGGTGTAGGGCGGTTGGGCACCCCGGGCGAGGGCGGAGTTGAGCACCGCGAAGGCGTCGCGGAGGGCGGCGAGGGCGTCGGGGACGCGCCAGGCGGCCCGGTCCCGGGGGCCGACGGTGTTGGAGACCGTACGGACCTCGAGGAGGGGGATGCCGTGGAGGGCGGCGGCCTCGGCGGCGCCGAAGCCCTCCATGGCCTCGGCGGCGGCCGCGTGGCGCCGCTGGAGCGCCCTGGCGCGTTCCGCGGTGCCGGTGACGGTGGAGACGGTCAGGACCGGTGCGTGGACGGCGCCGAGGACGCGGGCTACGGCGGCGGACAGGTCGGGCGGGCAGGTGTGCTCGGTGACGCCGAAGCCGAGGCTGTCGACGGAGAGGAAGCCGTCGGGTGTCTCGCAGCCGAGGTCGGCGGCGATGACGCGGTCGGCGACGACGACGGAGCCCACGGCGGCGACCGGTGCGAATCCTCCGGCGATGCCCGCGCAGATCACCAGGTCGTACGGGGCTTCCCGGACGGCGGCCGCGGTGAGCGCGGCGCCGGTGGCGGCGGCCGCGGCGGCGGGGCCCACTCCGCCGGCCAGCAGGTCCGCGGTGAGGGGGCGGCGGCGGACGCCGGACGCCATGCCGAAGGCGTCCCCGCAGGAGACGTTGTCGTGGCCGGTGACGCGCAGCAGTGTGCGGCCGGGCAGGCCGGGCGCGGTGACCGGAGTGGCGGGGCCGAGGCCGTGCGCGACGGCGTCGCGCTCGGTCTCGACGGCCGTGACGACGAGGAGGCGGACGGGGTTCATGAGGAGATCTGGACCTGCCCGTGGTCGCCGATGACGAGACGGTGGGCGGCGGGCAGCCGGGGTGTCAGGGTGACTTTGACGTTGCGGCCGACGAGGGAGCCCGCAACGCGCCTGATGTGGTCGAAGGAGGACTCCCGCAGCACGATGGAGTACTCGATCTCGCTGTGGAGGATGCGGCACTCCTCGGCGACGGAGGTGGACGGGCCGATGTAGGAGTCGGTGACCACGCTGCCCGCTCCGACGATGGCGGGGCCGACGATGCGGGAGCGGCGGACCTCGGCGCCCGCCTCGATGCGGACGCGTCCGATGATCTCGCTCTCCTCGTCGACGAACCCGTCGACGCAGGGCTGGAGCCGTTCCAGGAGGGTGCGGTTGACCTCCAGCATGTCGGTGACGTTGCCGGTGTCCTTCCAGTAGCCGGTGATGACGGTGGAGGACACGTTCATCCCCTGGTCGATCATCCACTGGAGGGCGTCGGTGATCTCGAGTTCGCCGCGGGCGGAGGGCTCGATGGCGGCGACGGCCTCGTGGACGGCGGTGGTGAACAGGTAGACGCCGGCGACGGCGAGGTCGCTGCGCGGACGGCTCGGCTTCTCCTCCAGGTCGATGACGTTGCCGTGGTCGTCGATGACGGCGACGCCGAAGGCCGTGGGGTCGCTGACCCGGGTGAGCAGGACGTGGGCGTCGCGGGGGTCCTTGCGGAAGTCGTCGACGACGTCGCTGATGCCGTCGAGGACGAAGTTGTCGCCGAGGTACATGACGAAGTCGTCGTCGCCGAGGAAGGGCTGGGCGATGAGGACGGCGTGGGCGAGCCCGAGGGGTTCGCTCTGCGGGATGTAGGTGATGTCGAGTCCGAAGGCGGAGCCGTCGCCGACGGCGGCCTTGATCTCCGGGGCGGTGCTGCCGACGATGACGCCGACTTCGGTGATGCCGGCCTCGGCGATGGCTTCGAGGCCGTAGAAGAGGATCGGTTTGCCTGCGACCGGGACCAGTTGTTTGCTGGAGGTGTGGGTGATCGGTCGCAGCCGCGTACCGGATCCCCCCGCGAGCACGAGAGCCTTCATGTTCCATCCAGATCACGGGTGACGGGTGGGGAGTGGTGGCCTTGTGGCCGCCCGGCCGCGACGTCGGGTCGCGGCCGGGACGGCCGGCCTTGCGTTCAGGCCTCGTCGAGGTCGCCCTCGAGGAAGGCGCGCAGTTCGTCGTCGGAGACCTCGTCGGCCTCCGTCAGAGCTGCCGGGGTGTCGGGGAGGTCCTGGGTGCCGTCCAGGCGGTCTAGGAGGCCGCGCAGCCGTGCGCGGAGCTGGTCGTGGAGCGTGTCGTCCACGGTCGCCCCGGCGAACTGGGCTTCGAGCGCGTCGAGTTGGTCGAGGATCGGGGGCGTGGCGGGCCGGTCCGCGGGGGCGATGCGCTCCAGGAGGTGCGCCGCGAGCCGCTCCGGTGTCGGGTAGTCGAACATCAGGGTCGCGGGCAGTCGTACGCCCGCGAGGGCGCCGAGGCGGTTGCGGAGTTCGACGGCGGTGAGGGAGTTGAATCCGCTGTCCAGGAAGCCTCCGTCGGGGTCGAGGGCGTCGGGGCTGTCGTGGCCGATGACGAGAGCCGCTTGGGTGAGTACGGCGGTGAGGACGGCGGAGTGCCGTTCGGCGGGGGCGAGTTCGGCCAGGCGGGTGCGCAGGTCGTTCGCGGTGGGCGCCTGCGAGCCGGTCGGTGCCGGCTCGGCGGCCGGGCGCCGGGTGCGGGCCGGGACCAGGTCGCGGACCAGGTCGGGCACCGTGCCGTCGGAGGCGCGCAGGGCGGCCGGGTCGAGGTCGACGGGCGCGTACCAGGGTTCCGGGGCGCGCAGCGCGGCGTCGAGCAGGGCGAGCGCGTGGCCGGTCTCCATGGGGCGCAGTCCGCTGCGGGCGATGCGGCGCAGGTCGGCGTCGTCGAGCTTGCCGGTCATGCCGCTGCGTTCGGCCCACAGGCCCCAGGCGAGCGACCGGATCCTGCGCCGCGGGGTGTCGTGGCGGGCGGCGAAGGCGTCGAGGAAGGCGTTGGCGGCCGAGTAGTTGGCCTGGCCGACACCGCCGAAGGTGCCTGCCACCGAGGAGAACAGGACGAGTTCGGCGCCGGTGGCGCGGGTGAGTTCTTCGAGGAGGACGGTGGCGTCGGCCTTGGCGCGCAGCACGGTGTCGACGCGTTCGGGCGTCAGGGACTGCACGATGCCGTCGTCGAGGACGCCCGCGGTGTGCACGACGGTGGTCAGCGGACGGTCGGCGGGCACCGTGTCGAGCAGCGCCGTCAGGGCGTCGCGGTCGGCGACGTCGCAGGCGGCGACGGTGACGTGGGCGCCGAGCCCGGTGAGTTCCTCGCGGAGTTCGGGCATCCCGTCGGCTGCCTCGCCGCGCCGCCCGGCGAGGACGAGCGACCGGACGCCGTGGGCGGTGACGAGGTGGCGGGCGATCCGTCGGCCCAGGACGCCACCGGCTCCGGTGACCAGGACGGTGCCGGGGGCGCTCTCCGCCGGGCCGGTGGGTGTGTCCACGGCTTCGGCGCGGGTGAGACGCGGGGTCAGGGCGGCACCGTCGCGCAGGGCGAACTCGCTCTCCTCCAGGACCGGCAGGGCGGCGAGGAGAGCCAGGGAGGCGGCGCTGCCGTCGTGGTCGACGAGGACGAAGCGCCCCGGGTTCTCGGCGCGTGCCGCGCGGACCAGGCCCCATACGGCGGCCTGGGCGGGGTCGGTGCGCGGCGCGTCGTCGGCGCCGGTGGCGACGGCGTTCCGGGTGAGCACCACGAGCCGGGAGCCGGCCAGGGCGTCCTCGGCGAGCCATTCGGTGACGAGGCGCAGGGCGTGCCCGGTGGCGCGGCGGGTGGCGGCGCCGAGGTCGTCGTCCTCGTACGTCTCCGGGACGGCGGCGAACACGGCGTCGGGTACGCCGGTCGCGGCGGTGGCGGTGGCCAGTGCGGCGGGGCCGGTGTGCCGGACGGCGCCGGTGAGCGAGGGTGCCGCGTCGCCGAGGAGGTGCGGGGCGCCCGCCGGGGCCGTGCCGGGCGCGGCGGGTGTCCAGCGGATGCGGTGCAGCGCTCCCCGGCCGGGAACGGCCGGGAGGCTGCTGGTGTCGACGGGGCGCAGTGTCAGGGCGCCGATGGCGGCGACCGGCTGCCCGGCGCCGTCGAGGAGCGTCACCCGGTAGGTGTGCTCCGGCTCCCCCACCGGGGTGAGGCGGACGCGCAGGGCGCTCGGCCCGGCGCGGTCCACGGTGACGTCGGAGAACGTGAACGGGACGACCGTGCCGCCCTCCTGCTCGTCGGCGGTGAGGGCCACCGTGTGCAGGGCCGCGTCGAGCAGGGCGGGGTGGACGCGGAACCGGTCGGTGCCCTGGAGGTGTGCGCCGTCCTCGGGGGCGATCTCCGCGTACACGGTGTCGCCGTCGCGCCAGGCGGCGCGCAGTCCGCGGAAGGCGGGGCCGTAGGCGAAGCCTCCGGCGGCGATGCGCTCGTACAGCCCGCTCACCGGCACCTCGGTCGCGCCCGGCGGCGGCCACGCGGCGGGAAGGGACTCGGACGCCGTGTCGGCGGGGTTGTCGCTGAGGGTGCCCTCGGCGTGCCGGGTCCAGGCGCCGGAGGCGTCGGCGGGCCGGGAGTGCACGGTGAGGGTGCGGTCGCCGTTGTCGTCGGCGGCGCCGACGGCGACCTGGAGCCGGACGGCGCCGTTCTCGGGCAGGACGAGCGGTGTCCGCAGGGTCAGGTCCGCGACGCGGGCGGCTCCGGTGTGGGCGCACGCCTCCATGGCGAGGTCGAGGAAGGCGGTGCCGGGGAAGAGGATGCGCCCGTCGAGTGCGTGGTCGGCGAGCCAGGGCCTGCCGTCGACGGAGACGGTGCCGGTCAGGACGGTCCCGGAGCTGTCGGCGAGCGGGACGGCCGCCGTCAGCAGGGGGTGGTGCACGGCGTCGAGGTCGTCGCGGCCGGTGTCGGGCCCTGTCGCCTCCAGCCAGTAGCCGCGCCGCTGGAAGGGGTAGGTCGGCAGGTCGGTGCGGCGGGCGCCGGTGGGGGCGAACCAGGCGTCCCAGTCGACGCGGTGACCGTGGCTGTGCAGCCGCGCGAGGGCGGAGGTCAGGGAGGTCTCCTCCTCGGTGTCGCGGCGCAGGGTCGGCACGAGGGTGGCGTCGCCGTCGACGCAGTCACCGGCCAGGGCCGTCAGGACGCCGCCGGGCCCGATCTCGACGTACGTGGTGACGCCCTGCTCCTCCAGGGCGCGGATGCCGTCGTGGAAGCGGACGCCGTCACGGACCTGGCGCACCCAGTAGCCGCCGTCGAACGGTTCGCCGGCGGTGACGGGGCGGCCGGTGACGGTGGAGACGACCGGCAGCGCGGCCTCGCCGTGCTGGAGTCGGCCCGTGTGGGCGGCGAACGCGTCGAGCATGGCGTCCATGTGGTGCGAGTGGAAGGCGTGGCTGACGTTGAGGCGGTGCGTCTTGCGTCCCTGGGCGGCCAGTTCGGCGGCGACGGCGGCGACCGCGTCCTCGTCGCCGGACAGGACGGTGGCCTGCGGACTGTTCAACGCGGCCACGGCCACCCGGCCCTCGTGCGCGGCGAGCAGCGGGGTCACCTCGTCCTCACCGGCCTGTACGGAGATCATGGCGCCGCCCGCCGGAAGCTCACCCATGAGGCGGCCGCGTACGGCGACGAGCGCGCAGGCGTCCTCCAGGGTGAGCACACCCGCGACATGCGCGGCGGCGATCTCACCGACGGAGTGCCCGAGCAGCGCGTCGGGCCGCACGCCCAGGCTCTCCAGAAGCCGGAAGAGGGCGACCTGGATGGCGAAGAGCCCGGCCTGCGTGTAGGCGGTGCGGTCGAGGAGGGCGGCCTCCTCGGTGTCCGGATCGGCGAACAGGACGTCGCGCAACGGCACTTCGAGGTGGGCGTCCAGGTGGGCGCAGACCTCGTCGAGGGCGTCGGCGAAGACCTCGTAGCGCTCGTACAGGACGCGCCCCGTACCGGCCTGCTGGGCGCCCTGTCCGGAGAACAGGAACGCCACCTTGCCGCCGCGCGCCCGGTCCGTGGTGAGCAGCGGGTGCTCGCGGCCGTCGGCGAGGGCGGTGAGCGCGTCGGTCAGGCCGTCCGTCCCGTCGGTGACGACGGCCGCCCGGTCCTCGTGGTGGGCGCGGGTGGTGGCCAGCGACAGGGCGATGTCGGCGGGGGCGGTGTCGGGGTGGCCGGCGAGGTGGTCGAGGAGGCGCCGGGCCTGGGCGCGCAGCGCGGCGGTGCCTCGGGCGGAGAGCAGCCAGGGCAGGACGCGCGGGGTGCGGGCGACCGGCCGGGCCGGCTCCACGGCGGCGGGGGCGTCCGGCTCCTGGAGGATGACGTGCGCGTTGGTGCCGGACACGCCGAACGAGGAGACGCCCGCGCGGCGCGGGGTGTCGCCCGGCTCCCAGCGCTGCTCCTCCCGCAGCAGCCGGACGGCCCCGGAGGACCAGTCGATGTGCGGGGACGGCCGGTCGGCGTGGAGGGTGCGCGGCAGGACGCCCTGACGCATCGCCATCACCATCTTGATGACGCCCGCGACGCCCGAAGCGGCCTGGGTGTGACCGATGTTGGACTTCAGCGCGCCGAGCCACAGGGGCCGGTCGGCGGGCCGGTCCTGGCCGTACGTGGCGAGGAGCGCCTGAGCCTCGATGGGGTCACCGAGGCTCGTGCCGGTGCCGTGCGCCTCGACGGCGTCGACGTCCTGCGGCGAGAGCCCGGCAGAGGCGAGGGCCTGCCGGATGACGCGCTGCTGTGCGGGGCCGCTGGGCGCGGTGAGCCCGTTGGAGGCGCCGTCCTGGTTGACGGCGGAACCGGCGACCATGGCCAGGACGGGGTGGCCGTTGCGGCGGGCGTCGGACAGCCGCTCAAGGAGAAGCAGGCCCACGCCTTCGGCCCAGCCCGCCCCGTCGGCGTCCGCGCCGAACGCCTTGCAGCGGCCGTCGGGCGACAGGGCCCGCTGCCGGCTGAACTCGACGAAGGTGTCCGGCGTCGAGATGACGGTGACACCACCGGCCAGGGCGAGTTCGCACTCCCCCGACCGCAGGGCCTGCACGGCGAGGTGCATGGCTACGAGGGAGGAGGAGCAGGCCGTGTCGACGGTGACCGCGGGCCCTTCCAGGCCGAAGGTGTAGGCGATCCGGCCGGAGGCGACGCTACTCGCGCTGCCGGTGGCGAGGTAACCCTCCAACTCCTCGGGAGCGCGGCGGGCCCGGCTGCCGTAGTCGTTGTAGTTCGAGCCGACGAACACGCCCGCGCGGGCGCCGCGCAGCCGGTCCGGGTCGATCCCGGTGCGCTCGAACGCCTCCCAGGACGTCTCGAGCAGGAGCCGGTGCTGCGGGTCGATGGCGACGGCCTCACGCGGGGCGATGCCGAAGAAGCCCGGGTCGAACTGGTCGGCGTCGTGCAGGAACCCGCCGTGCCGCGCGTACGAGTGCCCGACGCGCTCGGGGTCCGGGTCGTACAGGTTCTCCACGTCCCAGCCCCGGTCGGCGGGGAAGGGGGTGATGGCGTCGGTGCCGTCGGCGACGAGCCGCCACAGCTCCTCCGGCGAGGTCACCCCGCCGGGGAAGCGGCACCCCATGCCGACGATGACGACCGGATCGTCGTCCACGGCGGCCGTGGGCAACTGCGGCAGGGCGTCACCGGCCGTGTCCGCACCGAACAGCTCAGTGTCCAGATGGGCGGCGAGCGCACTCGCGGAAGGGTGGTCGAAGGCGAGCGTGACGGGCAGCCGCAACCCGGTGGCCTCGGCGAACCGGTTGCGCAGCTCGACGGCGGTCAGCGAGTCGAACCCGAGGTCGCGGAAGGCCCGCCCGTCGGGGACGGCGTCGGCGTCGGCATGGCCGAGCACCGCGGCGGCCTGGGCCCTGACCTCGGCGAGCAGCGCGGCACGGCGCTCGGCGGCGGACAGTCCGGCGAGGCGTCGTACGAGCGGCGGCCCGTCGACGACGTCGCTCTCCTTCTTCGCACCACTGTCGGCCTCGACGGCGCGGCGCGCCTCGGGCAGCTCCCGCAGCGCGGCGAACGCGCGGGCGGTGATGAGCTTCCAGTCGACGTCGGCGACGATCAGGAACTCCTCGTCCTCGTCGAGCGCCCGCTGCAGCGAGGCGATGGCCAGCTCGGGGTCCATCGGCGGCACGCCGTCGCGGCGCAGCCGCTCCGCGACCTCCTCCCCGACCATGCCGCCCCCGGCCCAGGTGCCCCAGCCGACGGAGGTGGCGGGCAAGCCCTCGGCCCGGCGGCGCGCGGCCAGGGCGTCGAGGAAGGCGTTGGCGGCGGCGTAGCTGCCCTGGCCCGGCCCGCCGAGCGTGCCGGCCATGGACGAGAACAGCACGAACGCGTCGAGGTCGAGGTGGCGGGTGGCGGCGTCGAGGGCGAGCGCGGCGTCGGCCTTGGGCCGGATGACGCCGTGCGCGCGCTGCGGGGTCAGCGTGTCGATGACACCGTCGTCGATGACGCCCGCCGTGTGCACGACGGCGGTCAGCGTCCCACCGCCGGGCAGCTCGTCGACGAGCCGCCGCACGGCCTCGGCGTCGGCGACGTCACAGGCGACGACGGTCGCGGGAACCCCCAACTCGGCAAGCTCCGCCACGAGTTCATCGGCGCCGGGAGCGTCGGGACCGCGCCGGGAGGCGAGCACCAGGTGTTCGGCGCCGCCGCGGGCGAGCCAGCGGGCGACGTGCCGGCCGAGTCCGCCGGTGCCTCCGGTGACGAGGACCGTGCCCGAAGGCCGCCATGCGCCGTCGGGCCGGGGGCCCTGACCGGCCCTGACAAGCCGACGGGAGAACAGCCCCGAGGGACGCACCGCGAGGTGGTCCTCCTCCAGCACCCCCGACAGCGCGGTGACCAGCCGCCGCGCGGCGCGAGCGTCGAGCGTCTCGGGCAGGTCGATCAGACCGCCCCAGCGCTGCGGGTACTCCAGGGCCGCGATCCGGCCCAGGCCCCAGCTCATCGCCTGCAGCGGGGTACGCAGCGCGTCGCCGCGGTGCACGGACACGGCACCACGGGTCGCACACCAGACGGGCCCGTCGACCCGTACGTCACCGAGCGCCTGGAGCAGCGCGGTGGTCAGGACGAGCCCGGTGGGCATCGCCCCTTCGGCGGACCAGGGCGACTCGTCCAGGGCGAGCAGCGAGAGCACGCCACCGATCTCGACGCCGTCGACGCCCTGGCTCACCAGCTCTGCCATGCGTTCGCGTTCGGCGGCGTCGCGGTCGACGGCCAGGAGCACGGCCCCGGCCGACCTCGCGTCAACCACCTCGTGGACCTGCCGCACCAACGGGTCGTCCTCGTACCCGGCGGGTACGACGACGAGCCAGGTGGCGGAGAGGTCGTCGACGCGGGCGGACCGGTCCGTGCGGGGCTGCCAGGCGACGCGGTAGCGCCAGCCGTCGAGCGTGGAGCGGTTGATCCGCTCACGCCGCCAGGAGGACAGCGCGGGCACGAGCTGGGCGAGGGGGCGCACGTCCTCGATGCCCAGGCTCTCGGCGAGCGAGTCCACGTCCTGGTTGTCCACGCTGGCCCAGAACCCGTCGTCGACCGGGTCGAAGCCGCCGGGAACCACGTCGTCGGCGCCGCCCTGCCGAACGACCGGCTCCAGCCAGTAGTGGCTGCGCTGGAAGGCGTACGTGGGCAACTCGACCCGGCGCGGCGACCGGCCCTCGAAGACGGACGACCAGTCGACGGTGAGCCCCTTCGCCCAGGCCTCACCGAGGGAGAGGTAGAAGCGGTCGAGGCCACCCTCGCCGCGTCGCAGGGAGCCGACGACCGGGGCGTCCGACCCGGCCGCCTCGACGGTCTCCGCGACCGGGACGGTCAGCACCGGATGCGGACTCATCTCCAGGAACGCGCCGTGGCCTTCGGCGAGCAGCTTCGTGACGGCGGGCGCGAGTTGGACGGTCTGGCGCAGGTTGCGGTACCAGTACCGGCCGTCCGTCTGCCCCGGCTCGACCCACTCCCCCGTCACTGTCGACAGGAACGGGACCGACGACTCCAAGGCCGTGACGGGGCTCAGCAGTTCAGCCAGCTCGGTTTCGATGGCCTCCACATGAGCCGAGTGCGAGGCGTAGTCCACTTCGATCCGACGTACGCGGATGCCCTGGCCGTCCGCGTACGCGACCAGCTCGTCCAACGCGTCGGCATCACCCGAGACGACAGTCGACGTCGGCCCATTGACGGCGGCCACGGACACCCGGCCCGGCCAACGCCCGGCCAGCTCCTCAGCCCCTTCCGCAGGCAACGCAACCGACACCATGCCCCCACGCCCGGCCAGAGAGGTGATCGCCCGCGACCGCAATGCCACCACCCGCGCACCGTCACGCACACTCAACGCACCCGCCACCACAGCAGCCGCAATCTCACCTTGCGAGTGACCGACGACAGCGGCGGGCTTCACACCGAACGACTCCCACAGCGCGGCCAGCGACACCATCACCGCCCACAACACCGGCTGTACGACATCCACCCGGTCGAAGCCGGGCGCGCCCTCCACCCCCCGCACCACATCGACAAGTGACCAGTCCACGAACTCGTCCAGCGCGGCGGCGCACTCCGCGAACCGTTCCGCGAACACCGGCGACGAGTCGAGCAGCTCCACCGCCATCCCGATCCACTGCGCGCCCTGTCCCGGGAACACGAAGACGGGTCGTACGGTCTCGCCGTTGTGCGGGGCGGTGCCTCGGGCGAAGGGCGTGTCGGTGGTGCGGGTGGCCAGGGCGCGGAGGCCGTCGAGGAGGGTGGTGCGGTCGGTGCCGACGACGACGGCTCGCTCCTCCAGTGCGGCGCGGCCGGTCAGGAGGGTGTGCGCGACGTCGAGCGGGTCGGTGTCCGCGTCCTCCAACCGGGCCAGCAGTCGCACGGCCTGGTCGCGCAGGGCGGCCTGGGAGCGGGCGGAGACCAGCCAGGGCACGGTCACGGGGTTCTGGTCGGCGGGTGCCGGTGCCGTTTCCTCGGTGGGCTCGGGCTCTTCGAGGATGACGTGGGCGTTGGTGCCGCTGACGCCGAAGGAGGAGACGCCGGCGCGGCGCGGCCGGTCGCCGTCGCGCTCCCAGGGGCGTGGATCGGTGAGGACCCGGACCTGGCCGGCGGACCAGTCGACGAACGGGGTGATCTCGTCCGCGTGGAGGGACTTGGGCAGCGTGCCATGGCGCATGGCCTGCACCATCTTGATGATCCCGGCCATGCCGGAGGCGGCCTGCGTGTGCCCGATGTTGGACTTCACCGAACCCAGCCACAACGGTCGTTCGGCGTCGCGCTCCTGGCCGTAGGTGGCCAGCAGTGCCTGGGCCTCGATCGGGTCGCCGAGCTTCGTGCCCGTGCCGTGGGCCTCGACCGCGTCCACGTCCGTGGCCGACAGGCCCGCGTCCGCCAGCGCGGCGCGGATGACGCGCTGCTGGGAGAGACCGTTGGGGGCGGTGAGGCCGTTCGACGCGCCGTCCTGGTTGATGGCGGAGCCGCGGACGACGGCGAGGATCTGGTGGCCGTTGGCCCGGGCGTCCGACAGGCGCTCCAGGAGCAGGACGCCGACGCCCTCGGCCATGCCCATGCCGTCGGCGCCCGCGCCGAACGCCTTGCAGCGGCCGTCCACGGCGAGGCCGCGCTGGCGGCTGAAGCCGACCAGGCCGATGGGCTCGCCCATGACGGCGGCGCCGCCGGTCAGCGCGAGGGAGCATTCGCCGGAGCGCAGGGAGCGCATGGCCACGTGCATGGCGACGAGTGCGGAGGAGCACCCGGTGTCCATGGTCACGGCCGGGCCTTCGAGACCGAGGGTGTAGGAGATCCGGCCGGACGCGATGCTGGTGACGGTGCCGGTGATCAGGTGGCCTTCAAGGCCCTCGGGGGCTTCGCCCGATGCTCCGTAGCCCTGGTGGGAGACGCCGACGAAGACGCCGGTGTCGCTGCCGCGCAGGCTGTCAGGCGCGATGCCCGCCCGTTCCAGGGTCTCCCAGGCGGTTTCGAGGAGGAGGCGCTGCTGCGGGTCCATCGCGGTGGCCTCGCGCGGCGAGATGCCGAAGAAGGCGGCGTCGAACTCGCCCGCGTCGTGCAGGAACCCGCCGTCGCGTGCGTACGTGGTGCCCGCCCGGTCGGGATCGGGGTCGTACAGGTCCTCCACGTTCCAGCCCCGGTCGGCCGGGAGCGGGGATATCGCGTCCGTCCCGTCGAGGACGAGCCGCCAGAAGTCCTCGGGCGTGTTGGCTCCGCCGGGGAAGCGGCAGCCCATGGAGACGATCGCGATCGGCTCGTCCTCGTGGGCGGGCCGGGCCGCCGGTACGGCGGGGAGCGCGGCGGGCTGCTCGTCGGCGCTGTCGTCGATGAGCAGCCCGCGCAGGTGGCGTACGAGGTCGCGGACGTTGGGGTGGTCGAAGACGACGGTGGCGGGCAGCGCGAGGCCGGTCGCCTCGTTGAGGCGGTTGCGCAGTTCGACGGCGGTGAGGGAGTCGAAGCCGAGTTCGCGGAAGGCGCGGGTGGCGGCGACCTCGTTGCCGTCGGTGTAGCCGAGGACGGCGGCGACCTGGGCGCGGACCACGTCGGTGAGGGCCCGTTCGCGTTCGGCGGCGGGCAGGGCGGCGAGCTGTGCGCGCAGTCCGCCGCGCCGGTCGGCGGCGCGGTCGTCCACGGCGTCGTCGGCCTTCATCGCCGCGGCGACCTCGGGCACCTCGTGGAGCAGCGGCCGGGGGTGCGCCGCCGTGAAGACGGGGACGAACCGCTCCCAGTCGATGTCGGCGACGGCGAGGAACGTCTCGTCGTGGTCGAGCGCCTGCTGAAGCCCCGCGACGGCGAGGTCGGCGTCCATGAACGGGATGCCGCGCCAGCGCAGTTGCTCGCGTACGACGTTGACGGCCATGCCGCCGCCCTCGGGGCTCCAGATGCCCCACGCCAGGGAGGTGCCGGTCAGGCCGCGGGCCCTGCGGTTCTCGGCGAGGGCGTCGACGTAGGCGTTGGAGGCGGAGTAGGCGCCGTGGTCACCGCTGCCCCACGTGCCGGCCACGGACGAGTAGAGCACGAAGGCGTCGAGCCGGTCGTGGTCGAAGAGGGCGTCGAGGTTCGCGGCGCCGAGGAGCTTCGCGCGGGCGCCCTCGGCGAAGAAGTCGAGGTCGGTGTCGGCGAGCGGGGCGAGCATGCCGACGCCCGCGGTGTGGACGACGGTACGGATGGCGGGCCCGTCGGCCTCGACCTGCTCGACGAGGCGGCACAGCGCATCCCGGTCCGCGACGTCGCAGGCGGCGATCGTGACCCGGCAGCCGAGTTCGGTCAGCTCCCGCTCCAGCTCGGCCGCGCCGGGCGCGTCGGGACCGTGCCTGCTGGTCAGTACCAGATGCTCGGCGCCGTTGCGGGCGAGCAGCCGGGCAGTGTGGGCGCCGAGACCCCCGGTGCCGCCCGTGACGAGCGCGGCTCCGCTGGTGCGCCAGGTGCGCGGGGCGCCCCGGCCGGCGAGCGGCGCGCGGACGAGGCGGCGCATGTACGCGTCCCGCCCGCGCAGGGCGACCTGGTCCTCGTCTCCCCGGGCGGCGAGGAGGGCGACCAGTCCGTGCGCGCTGTCGTCGTCCACATCGGCGGGGAGGTCGATCAATCCGCCCCAGCGGCGCGGCTGTTCGAGGGCGACGACGCGGCCCAGGCCCCACAGGGCGCCCTGGACCGGGTGGTCGACGGTGTCGCCCCCGGCGCCGGTGGCGACGGCCCCGCTGGTCAGGAACCACATCTTGGCGTCGATGCCGGCGTCGAGCAGGCCCTGCACGAGCAGCAGCGAGGACACCATGGCCGCCGTCGCGCCAGGATGCTCGGGCGCGGGGCGCTCGTCGAGGGCGAGCAGCGAGACGACGCCCCGTACGGAGTCGGCCCCGGTCTGGGCGACGGCGGCGGTGAGTCGGGCGGCGATCTGCGCGCGGTCGAGGTCGTCGGCGGCGACGACAAGGGTGACGACGGTCGCCCCGGCCCGGCCCATCGCCCCGGCGACACCGCTGACCAGCGACGATCCCAGCTCGTCCGCGGGCACGACGAGCAGCCAGGTGCCGTCGAGCCTGTCGCTCTCGGGCAGTCGGTACGGCCGCCACACCACCTTGTAGCGCCAGGTGTCCAGCCGGGTGCGGTCCCGCCGCCCCCGGTGCCATGCGGAGAGCGCGGGAACGAGATCGCCGAGCCCGTCGGTCGCTTCGAGCCCGAGCGTGCCGGCGAGCGCCTCCAGGTCGTTCTCCTCGACACTGCGCCAGAACTGCTCCTCGGCGGGGTCCGCACTGACCTGCGTCTTGGGCAGGTCGAGCCAGTACCGGCTGCGCTGGAACGCGTACGTCGGCAGATCGACCCGGCGCGGCGACAGCTCCTTGAAGACGGACGACCAGTCGACGGCGAGCCCCTTCGCCCAGGCTTCACCGAGGGAAAGGTAGAAGCGGTCGAGTCCGCCCTCGCCGCGCCGCAGGGACCCGACGACCGGGGCGTCCGAACCGGCCGCCTCCACGGTCTCGGCGACCGGGACGGTCAGCACCGGATGCGGGCTCATCTCCAGGAAGGCGCCGTGGCCTTCGGCGACCAGGGTGGAGATGGCGGGGGCGAGCTGCACGGTCTGGCGCAGGTTGCGGTACCAGTACCGGCCGTCCGTAACAGCGGAGTCGATCCACTCCCCCGTCACCGTGGACAGGAACGGGACCGACGGCTCCAAGGCCGTGACGGGGTTCAGCAGCTCAGCCAGCTCGGCCTCGATGGCCTCCACATGAGCCGAGTGCGAGGCGTAGTCCACTTCGATCCGACGTACGCGGATGCCCTGGCCGTCCGCGTACGCGACCAGCTCATCGAGCGCGTCGGCATCACCCGAGACGACAGTCGACGTCGGCCCATTGACGGCGGCCACGGACACCCGGCCCGGCCAACGCCCGGCCAGCTCCTCAGCCCCTTCCGCAGGCAACGCAACCGACACCATGCCCCCGCGACCGGCAAGCGAGGTGATCGCCCGCGACCGCAACGCCACCACCCGCGCACCGTCACGCACACTCAACGCACCCGCCACCACAGCAGCCGCGATCTCGCCTTGGGAATGGCCGACGACCGCAGCGGGCCGCACACCGAACGACTCCCACAGCGCGGCCAGCGACACCATCACGGCCCACAACACCGGCTGCACCACATCCACCCGGTCCAACCCAGGCGCACCCTCCACCCCCCGCACCACATCAACCAACGACCACTCCACGAACTCGCCCAGCGCGGTGGCACACTCCGCGAACCGTTCCGCGAACACCGGCGACGAGTCGAGCAGCTCCACCGCCATCCCGACCCACTGCGCCCCCTGCCCGGGGAACACGAAGACGGGGTCCAGACGCTCGCTCTCCGCGAGGCCGCGTGCGGCGGTCGCGGGGTGTTCGCCTCGGGACAGGGCGTGGAGGGAGGTGAGGAGGGCGGAGCGGTCGGTGCCGACGAGGACGGCTCGCTCCTCCAGTGCGGCGCGGCCGGTGGCGAGGGTGTGGGCGACGTCCACGGCGGACAGGTCGGCGGACTCGACGCGCTCGGCCAGCCGTCGGGCCTGCTCCCGCAGGGCGGCTTCCGAGCGGGCCGACAGGAGCCAGGGCAGTACGACGTCGGCTGTCCCGGTCTCCTCGACGGGCGTTGCCTCGTCCTCGGCGGGTTCGGGGGCGGGCGCCTCCTCCAGGACGACGTGGGCGTTGGTGCCGCTGCCGCCGAACGAGGAGACGCCCGCGCGGCGCGGCCGTCCGGTCTCGGGCCAGTCGACGGCCTCGGTGAGCAGGCGCAGGGTGCCGGAGGACCAGTCGACGTGCGGTGTGGCCTCGTCGGCGTGGAGCGACTTGGGGGCCACGCCGTGCCGGAGCGACTCGACCATCTTGATGACGCCGGCGACGCCGGAAGCGGCCTGGGTGTGGCCGATGTTGGACTTGAGGGAGCCGATCCACAGCGGGGTGTCGGCGTCGCGTTCCTGCCCGTACGTGGCGAGCAGCGCCTGGGCCTCGATGGGGTCGCCGAGCTTCGTGCCCGTGCCGTGGGCCTCGACGACGTCGACGTCCGCGGCCGTAAGGCCCGCGTCGGACAGGGCCGCGCGGATGACGCGCTGCTGGGAGGGTCCGTTCGGCGCGGTGAGGCCGTTCGACGCGCCGTCCTGGTTGATCGCCGAGCCCCGGATGACCGCGAGGACCTGGTGACCGTTGGCCCGCGCGTCCGACAGGCGCTCCAGGAGCAGGACGCCCACGCCCTCGCCCCAGCCGGTGCCGTCGGCGTCGGCGGCGAAGGGCTTGCAGCGGCCGTCGGCGGCGAGTCCGCGCTGGCGGCTGAACTCGATGAAGTTGCGCATGCTGGCCATGACGGTGACACCGCCCGCGACGGCCATGGAGCACTCGCCGGACCGCAGGGCCCGTACCGCGAGGTGGAGGGCGACCAGCGACGAGGAGCACATGGTGTCGAGGCTGACGGCGGGGCCCTCGAAGCCGAAGGTGTAGGCGATGCGGCCGGAGAGGACGGCGGCGGACCCGCCGGTCAGCAGGTGTCCTTCGATGCCCTCGGGGGCGCGGGTGCCGTCGGGAGCGTAGCCCTGGTTGCTGGCGCCGACGAAGACGCCGGTGGAGCTGCCCCGCAGGGCGGTCGGGTCGATGCCGGCGCGTTCGAACGCCTCCCAGGTGGTCTCCAGGAGGAGCCGCTGCTGCGGGTCCATCGCGGTCGCCTCGCGCGGCGAGATCTCGAAGAAGCCCGCGTCGAACTCGGCCGCGTCGTGGAGGAAGGCGCCCTGGCGGACGTAGCTGGTGCCGACGCGCTCGGGGTCGGGGTCGTACAGCGCGTCGATGTCCCAGCCACGGTCGGACGGCAGGTCCGAGACGGTGTCGACGCCGTCGGCGACGAGCTGCCACAGGTCCTCGGGGGTGCGCACTCCGCCGGGCATGTGGCAGGCGGTGGCCACGATGGCGACGGGCTCGTGCGCCCGCGTCTCCAGGTCGCTCAGCTTGCGGCGGGTCTGCCGCAGGTCCGTGGTGACGCGCTTGAGGTAGTCCCGCAGCTTGTCCTCGGTGTTGTCCGTGTTGGCCATGCCAGTCAGCCCTTCGAGAATCGGGATGTCGTGTCGGGGGACCGCTCAGGAGATCCCGAGTTCCTTGTCGATCAGGTCGAACATGTCCTGGTCGGAGGCGCCGACCAGTTCCTCGTCGACGTCCGCGGGGGGCGTCTCGTCGGTGGACGCGGTCTCGGACGCGGATGCGGATACGGATGCGGATGGGGACGCGGGCGCGGCCCAGGAGTCGAGCAGGTTCCGCAGCGCGTCGGCGAGTCCCTGCCTGCCGGCCGGGTCGGGGTCGGCGCGGTAGGCCGCCTCAATCTCCCTGAGCCGGGGGTCGAGGGCGGGATCGCCTGCTTCGGCCGGGAACAGTTCGGCGCCCAGGTGGTCGGCGAGCGCGTTCGGCGTGGGGTGGTCGAAGACGAGCGTCGCGGAGAGCTTCGTGCCGAGGGCGGCGCCGAGCCTGTTACGCAGTTCCACGGCGGTCAGGGAGTCGAAGCCCATGTCGCGGAACGCCTTGCCGGGCTTGACCGCCTCAGCCGGACCGGTGCCGAGCACCGCTCCGACGTGCGTGCGGATCAGTTCGGCCAGCCGACGCCTGCGCTTGGCCGCGGGCAGCGCGGTCAGCTCGGCGAGCAGTCCGCCCGGCGCCTGGTCCCCGTCCGCCGACTGTGCGGCGTCGTCCTCCGCCCGCTGAGCGGCCAACAACGCCTGAACGTCGGGGATCTCGTCGATGAGCGGACGGTGCCCGTGGGCGCAGTAGGCCGGGACGAAGCGGTCCCAGCGGATGTCCGCCACGACGACGGTCGCGTCGTTCGCCGCCACCGCCTCGCGCAGGGCGCGGACGGCCAGCCGGGGCTCCATCGCGGGCACCCCGCGCCGGAGCAGTCGCTCCCCCACCTCGGCGTCGACCATGCCGCCGCCCGCCCAGGCACCCCACGCCACGGAGGTCGCGGGCAGCCCCGCCGCACGGCGCCGCTCGGCGAGGGCGTCGAGGTGGGCGTTGGCCGCCGCGTACGGGGCCTGGCCGCCGTTGCCCCAGACGCCGGCGCCGGAGGAGAACAGTACGAACGCGTCCAACGGGCGCCCGGCGAACAGCTCGTGCAGGTTCTGCGCGCCGACGACCTTCGCGTGCATCAGCTCGACCGCCTCGCCCGCGTCGACCTCCGTGAGGGGCCGCGCCTGGTCGACGGCGCCCGCGGTGTGCACGACCGCCGTCAGCGCGGGTCCGTCGGAGTCGACCCGCTCGACGAGCCGACGCAGCGCGTCCCGGTCGGCGACGTCGCAGGCGGCGATCGTGACCCGGCAGCCGAGTTCGGTCAGCTCCCGCTCCAGCTCGGCCGCCCCGGGCGCGTCGGGGCCGCGCCGACTGGTCAGTACGAGGTGCTCGGCGCCCTCACGGGCGAGATCCCTGGCGACGTGGGCACCGAGCGCGCCGGTACCGCCGGTGACCAGGACCGTCCCGCGCGGCTTCCACACGGGCGCCCCGGCGGGGTCCGCGCCCCCGAGCGGCGAACGCACCATGCGCCGGACCCGGACGCCCACGGCACCGGCCCGCAGCGCGAACTCGCTCTCCTGCGTCGCGTTCTCGCCGCCTGCGAGGAGCGCGGGCAGATGGGACAGCACGTCAGTGGAACCGTCGTCGCCAGGGAGATCGACCAGGCCGCCCGCTCGCTCCGGGTCGTCAAGCGCGGCGACCCGAAGCAGGCCCCATACGGCGGCCTGACCCGCGTTCGGTGCCTGCCCTTCATCGCCGTCGACGGTCACGGCTCCGCGCGTCAGCGTCCACAACCCGGCCCGGACCCCGACATCGGTGAGGGCCTGACTCAACGCCATGGAGGCCAGCAGCCCCTTGGAGACACCGGGGCTGCGCCCGTCGGGTTCATCATCGAGAGCGAGCAGCGACAGCACTCCCGCCGGTGCGCCTGCCGCGTCCAGCACGGCCTTGTCGAGCAGCTCGGCAAGGACCTCGCGGTCCACCCGTTCGGGTACGAGGACCGGCACGACGCCCGCTCCCGACTCCTCCAGCACACGCCGCGCCCGCACCGTGAGGTCGTCACCGCGTCGGGCCTCCGGCACGACGAGCAGCCAGTCGCCGTCGAGGGCACCGCTGGCGGGAGCGGCGAACGGCCGCCACACCACGCGGTAACGCCAGTCATCGAGCACGTTCCGCTCGCGACGGGCGGTACGCCAGGCGGCCAGGGCCGGGACGACCGCCTCCAGCCCCTCCTCGACACCAAGCGTGCGGGTGAGCTTGTCCAGGTCGCCCGCCTCGACGGCCTGCCAGAACTGCTCGTCCACGGGATCGACGCTGGCCTGCGTCTCCTTCGGCACGTCGAGCCAGTAGCGGGTGCGCTGGAAGGGATAAGTCGGCAAGTCGACCAGGCGCGGGGACAGCCCTTCGAAGGCCGGCGCCCAGTCCACGGGCACGCCACGCGCCCACGCTTCACCGAGGGAGAGGTAGAAACGGTCGAGGCCGCCCTCGCCGCGTCGCAGGGAGCCGACGACCGGGGCGTCCGAACCGGCCGCTTCGACGGTCTCGGCGACCGGGACGGTCAGCACCGGATGCGGACTCATCTCCAGGAACGCGCCGTGGCCTTCGGCGAGCAGTTTCGTGACGGCGGGCGCGAGCTGCACGGTTTGACGCAGGTTGCGGTACCAGTACTGGCCGTCTGTGACAGGGGAGTCGATCCACTCTCCTGTCACTGTCGACAGGAACGGGACCGACGGCTCCAGCGCTGTGACGGAGTTCAGCAGTTCAGCCAGCTCCGCCTCGATAGCCTCCACATGAGCCGAGTGCGAGGCGTAATCGACCTCGATCCGACGCACCCGCACACCTTCACCCTCGGCATACGCCACCAGCTCATCGAGCGCGTCGGCATCACCCGAGACGACAGTCGACGTCGGCCCGTTCACCGCCGCCACGGCCACCCGGCCCGGCCAACGCCCGGCCAGCTCCTCAGCCCCTTCCGCAGGCAACGCAACCGACACCATGCCCCCACGCCCGGCAAGCGAGGTGATCGCACGCGACCGCAACGCCACCACCCGCGCCCCATCCCGCACACTCAACGCACCCGCCACCACAGCAGCCGCGATCTCACCCTGCGAATGACCGACGACCGCAGCAGGCCGCACACCGAACGACTCCCACAACGCGGCCAGCGACACCATCACCGCCCACAACACAGGCTGAACGACATCCACCCGGTCGAACCCGGGCGCACCCTCCACCCCCCGCACCACATCAACCAACGACCACTCCACGAACTCGCCCAGCGCGGTGGCACACTCCGCGAACCGTTCCGCGAACACCGGCGACGAGTCGAGCAGCTCCACCGCCATCCCGACCCACTGCGCCCCCTGCCCCGGGAACACGAACACCGGAGACGACGCCGCACCCACCACCGACCCCGACACCACCGACTCCCCCGCAACAACCACCGACCGGCACTCGAACGCCGACCGCGACCGCCACAACGACCACGCCACATCCACCGACTCCACAGCGGCGGACTCCAGATGGGCGTTCAACTGGCGGATCTGGACGGCCAGTGCTTCTTCGGTCCGGGCGGAGACCAGGAACGGCAGAGCGGGCGCGGACTCACGAACGGGGACGGGCTCCTCGTCCACGTGCTGCGGCGCTTCGAGGATGACGTGCGCGTTGGTCCCGCTGATGCCGAACGACGACACCCCGGCCCGACGCGGACGGTCGTCCGGCTCCGTCCACTCCCGGTTCCGCGCCAGCAGCTCGACCGTGCCCGTGGACCAGTCGACGATCCGGGACGGTTCATCCGCCTTCAGGGACTTGGGCAGGGTTCCGTGCCGCATGGCCTGCACCATCTTGATGACTCCGGCCATGCCGGAAGCCGCCTGCGCGTGCCCGATGTTGGACTTCACCGATCCCAGCCACAGCGGCCGTTCGGCGTCGCGCTCCTGTCCGTAGGTGGCCAGCAGCGCTTGCGCCTCGATCGGATCGCCCAGCTTCGTGCCCGTGCCGTGCGCCTCGACCACGTCGACGTCCGTGGCCGAGAGCCCCGCGTCCGCGAGCGCCGCGCGGATGACGCGCTGTTGGGAAGGGCCGTTGGGCGCGGTGAGGCCGTTCGACGCGCCGTCCTGGTTGATCGCCGAGCCCCGTACGACACCGAGCACCTGGTGCCCGTTGGCCCGCGCGTCGGACAGGCGCTCCAGGAGCAGGACGCCGACGCCCTCGGACAGTGCGAAGCCGTCGGCGTCGGCGGCGAAGGGCTTGCAGCGGCCGTCGGCGGCCAGCGCGCGTTGCCGGCTGAAGGCGACGAACGCGCCGGGTCCGGACATCACCGTGGCGGCGCCCGCCAGCGCGAGGCGGCACTCACCGGCGCGCAGGGCGCGGACGGCGAGGTGCAGGGCGACCAGCGACGACGAGCAGGCCGTGTCGACCGTGACGGCGGGGCCTTCGAGACCCAGGGCGTAGGCGATGCGGCCGGAGGCGACGCTGGCCGCCGCGCCGGTGGCGAGGTACCCCTCGTTGTCGCCGGACGCGGCACGCAACTGGGTGGCGTACTCCTGGTCGGTGAGGCCGACATAGACGCCGGTGGAGCTGCCCCGCAGGCTCTTGGGGTCGATGCCGGCCCGCTCCAGGGTCTCCCAGGAGGTCTCCAGGAGGAGGCGCTGCTGCGGGTCCATCGCGGTCGCCTCACGTGGCGAGATGCCGAAGAAGGCCGCGTCGAACTCGCCCGCGCCGTCGAGGAATCCGCTCTCCCGCACGTAGCTGGTGCCGAGGCGGTCGGGGTCGGGGTCGTAGAGGGCGTCGAGGTCCCAGCCCCGGTCGGTGGGGAGCGGGGTGATGGCGTCGACGCCGTCGAGGACCAGCCGCCACAGGTCCTCCGGGGTGCGTACGCCACCCGGGAAGCGGCAGCCCATCGACACGATGGCGATCGGGTCGTCGTCGCCCGCCCCGCGCGTCGGCTCCTCCGCCGGCCGTGTGTCCTCCTGCCCCTGCCCGCCGAACGCGAGGTCGTCCAGGAAGGCGGCGAGCGCGGAGATGCTGGGGTGGTCGAAGACGACGGTGGTGGGCAGCTTCAGACCGGTGGCGCGGTGCAGCCGGTCGCGCAGGGCGACGGCGGTGAGGGAGTCGAAGCCGAGGTCCTTGAAGGCGGCCTCCGCGCTGACGGCCTCGGCGTCGGCGTGCCCGAGCGCGGCCGCCACATGGGTGCCGACGAGCGTTCGCAGGGCGGCGAGTCGGCGGTCGGGCGTGAGGTCGGCGAGTGCGCGGAGCGCGGCGGCGGTGTCGTCGGCGCCGTCGTCCGTCGTGTCAGCGGGTTCGCGCCGGGCGGTGGGCAGTTCGGTCAGCAGGGCGCTCCCGCGCACCGAGGTGAAGACCTCGGCGAACCGGCGCCAGTCGACATCGGCGACCGCCACGACCGTGTCGTCGTGGTCGAGGGCCTGCTGGAGCCCGGCGACGGCGGCGCTCGGCCGGATGACGGGGACGCCCCTGCGGCGCAGGTCGTCCTGGACGGACTCGGCGATCATGCCGCCGCCCGCCCAGGGCCCCCAGGCCACGGAGAGCACCGGGGCGCCGTCGGCGCGGCGGCGTTCGGCGCGGGCGTCGAGGATCGCGTTGGCCGCGCCGTACGCGGCGTGGTCGGCGACGCCCCACGTGCCGGAGATGGACGAGAAGTACACGACGGCGTCCAGGTCGGCGGTGTCGAGGACCTCGTCGAGGTGGGCGGCGCCGAGGACCTTGCCGGACAGGGTGGCGGCGAGGTCGTCGACACCGGCTTCGTCCATCGGGCCGAGGACGCTCACCCCGGCCGCGTGCACGACGGAACGTACGGGGTCGCCGTCGTCGGCGAGGCCGCCGACCAGGGCGGCCAGGGCGTCGCGGTCGGCCATGTCGCAGGCGGCGACGGTCAGCCGGGTGCCGTGAGCGGCGAGTTCTTCCCGCAGTGCGTCGAGGTGGGCGCCGTCGCCCCGGCGGCCGGTGAGCACGAGGTGTTCCGCTCCCCGCGCGGCCAGCCAACGGGCGACATGCGCACCGAGCGCACCTGTCCCGCCGGTGACGAGCACCGTCCCACGCGGCGTCCAGTCACGGGGTGCCGCCCTGCCACCGGTGACCGCGGGCACGAGCCGACGACCGTACGCCGTGCCACCGCGCAAGGCGACCTGATCCTCCTCCGTGCCCGCCGTGACGGTGTCCAGGAGGAGGTCGACGGCGGGGCCGGCCCCGGACGCCGGAAGGTCCACGAGGCCGCCCCACCGCTTGGGGTGTTCCAGCGCGGCGACCCGGCCGAGCCCCCACACACCGGCCTGCGAAGGCGCGGTCGGCGCATCCTGCGGCCCCGTCCCCACGGCACCCCGCGTCACGCACCACAGTGGCGCGTCGATCCCGGCGTCACCGAGGGCCTGTACGAGGGTGAGCGTCCCGGCCAGACCGAGCGGCACGGCGGGCTGACGCGGGTGCGGGCGTTCATCGAGGGCCAGGAACGACAGCACCCCGGCATAGTCGGCCCCCTCGGCGGAGGGTGCGAGTAGGGCGCCGAGAGCACCGCGCTCCAAGTCCCCGGAGGCGGTCACGACGACTGCCCGGCCGCCGCGTGTCTCCAGCGCGGACACCACCTCGGTGGCGAGTCGCTCGTCCGCCATCTGCTCAGCCACGACGAGCAGCCAGGTTCCGCCGATCGCGGCGGGGGCGGCGACGGGAAGGGGCTTCCACTCCGTCCGGTACCGCCAGCCGTCGACCACACTCTGCTCGCGACGGGCGGTACGCCAGGCGGCCAGAGCCGGGACGACCGCCTCCAGCCCCTCCTGGACACCGAGGGTGCGCGTGAGCGCGTCCAGGTCGCCCTCCTCGACGGCCTGCCAGAACTGCTCGTCCACGGGATCGACGCTGACCTGCGTCTCCTTCGGCACATCCAGCCAGTAGCGGGTGCGCTGGAAGGGATAAGTCGGCAAGTCAACAACGCGCGGCGACAGACCGTCGAAGGCGGGCGTCCAGTCCACGGGCACGCCACGCGCCCAGGCTTCACCGAGGGAAAGGTAGAAGCGATCGAGACCGCCCTCACCACGCCGCAAAGACCCGACGACCGGGGCGTCCGAACCGGCCGCCTCCACGGTCTCGGCGACCGGGACGGTGAGCACGGGGTGCGGACTCATCTCCAGGAAGGCGCCATGGCCTTCGGCGAGCAGCCTCGTAACAGCAGGCGCGAGCTGCACGGTCTGCCGCAGGTTGCGGTACCAGTATCGGCCGTCCGTCTGCCCCGGCTCGACCCACTCCCCCGTCACCGTCGACAAGAACGGCACCGACGGCTCCAACGCCGTGACGGAGTTCAGCAGCTCAGCCAACTCGGTCTCAATGGCCTCCACATGAGCCGAATGCGAGGCGTAATCGACCTCGATCCGACGCACCCGCACACCTTCACCCTCGGCATACGCCACCAGCTCATCGAGCGCGTCGGCATCACCCGAGACCACGGTCGACGTCGGCCCGTTCACCGCCGCCACCGACACCCGACCCGGCCAACGCCCCGCCAACTCCCGGGCCCCGTCAGCCGCCAACGCCACCGACACCATGCCCCCACGCCCGGCCAACGCCGTAATCGCACGCGACCGCAACGCCACCACCCGCGCCCCATCACGCACACTCAACGCACCCGCCACCACAGCAGCCGCAATCTCACCCTGCGAATGACCCACCACCGCCGCAGGCCGCACACCAAACGACTCCCACAACGCAGCCAGCGACACCATCACCGCCCACAACACAGGCTGCACCACATCCACCCGGTCCAACCCAGGCGCACCCTCCACCCCCCGCACCACATCAACCAACGACCACTCCACGAACTCATCCAACGCAGCCGCACACTCCGCAAACCGCCCCGCAAACACCGGCGACGCGTCAAGCAGCCCCACCGCCATCCCCACCCACTGCGCCCCCTGCCCCGGGAACACAAACACCGGAGACGACGCCGCACCCACCACCGACCCCGACACCACCGACTCCCCCGCAACAACCACCGACCGGCACTCGAACGCCGACCGCGACCGCCACAACGACCACGCCACATCCACCGGGTCATGGGTCTCACCGTCAGCGGTGAACGCCACGAGCCGCTTCTCCTGCTCGGCGAGCGCCGCCGGGGTCCGGGCCGAGACGAGCCACGGCAGGGTGATGTCGGCCGTCGTGGGCCTGCCGGTGGGAACGGCGGGCTCGGGTGCGGCTTCGAGGATGACGTGCGCGTTGGTGCCGCTGATGCCGAACGACGACACCCCGGCCCGGCGCGGACGGTCGTCCGGCTCCGTCCACTCCCGGGCCCGGGTCAGCAGCTCCACCGCGCCGGAGCGCCAGTCGACGAGCGGCGAGGGCGCTTCGGCGTGCAGGGACCTCGGCAGGAGCCCCGCTCGCATGGCCTGCACCATCTTGATGACGCCGCCGATCCCGGCCGCGGCCTGGGCGTGCCCGATGTTGGACTTCAACGAGCCGAGCCAGAGGGGCCGTTCGGCATCGCGGCCCTGACCGTAGGTGGCGAGCAGGGCCTGTGCCTCGATCGGGTCGCCCAGCTTCGTGCCCGTGCCGTGCGCCTCGACCGCGTCCACCTCTGCGGCCGGCACGCCCGCATCCGCGAGGGCCGCACGGATCACCCGTTGCTGGGAAAGGCCGTTGGGGGCGGTGAGGCCGTTCGACGCGCCGTCCTGGTTGATCGCCGAGCCCCGTACGACACCGAGCACTTGATGCCCGTTGGCCCGCGCGTCCGACAGGCGCTCCAGGAGCAGCACGCCGACGCCCTCGGCCCAGTTGGTGCCGTCCGCGTCGGCGGCGAAGGGCTTGCAGCGGCCGTCGGCGGCGAGGCCGCGCTGGCGGCCGAACTCGACGAACATGCCCGGCCCCGACATGACGGTGGCGCCCGCGGCGACGGCGAGGGAGCAGTCCCCGGCGCGCAGGGCGCGGACGGCGAGGTGCAGGGCGACCAGCGACGAGGAGCAGGCCGTGTCGACCGTGACGGCGGGGCCTTCGAGACCCAGGGCGTAGGCGATGCGGCCGGAGATGACGCTGGCGGTCGTGCCGGTGAGGACGTGGCCCTCGACGGACTCCCCGGCTTCGTGCAGGCGCGGGCCGTACTCGGGCGCGGTGGCGCCGACGAAGACGCCGGTGGCGCTGGCGTGCAGGGTGCGGGGGTCGATGCCGGCCCGTTCGACGGTCTCCCAGGTGGTCTCCAGGAGCAGTCGCTGCTGCGGGTCCATCGCGGTCGCCTCACGCGGCGAGATGCCGAAGAAGGCCGCGTCGAACTCGCCCGCGCGGTCCAGGAACCCGCCCTCACGGACGTACGTGGTGCCGGTGCGGTCGGGGTCGGGGTCGTAGAGGGCGTCGAGGTCCCAGCCTCGGTCGGTCGGGAAGGCGGAGACGGCGTCGGTCTCGTCGCGGACCAGGCGCCACAGGTCCTCCGGGCTGCTGACGCCGCCGGGGTAGCGGCAGCCCATCGACACGATGGCGATCGGCTCGTCCGGGGCGGTGCGGTCACGCTCCAAGCGGTCCGTGTCGGCGGTCGTGGGGGCGGTCAGGTGCGCGGCGAGGCGTGCGGGGGTCGGGTGTTCGTAGACGGCGGTCGCGGGGAGGTCGGCGCCGGTCAGGGTGTTGATCCGGTCGCGGAGTTCCACGGCGGTGACGGAGTCGACGCCGAGTTCCTTGAAGGTCCGCCGCGGGTCGACCTCGGCGCGGTCGCTGTGGCCGAGGACGACGGCGGCGCAGTCGCGGACGAGGTCGAGTGCGTCGTCGGGGGTGAGGGTGGGGCCGGATGCCATGGCGTCGGTCGGGGCCGGGGCGTTGTCGGTGGGCGCTGAGGCCGTGGCCGTTCGGTGCGGTGCGGCGGGGCCCTGGTCGCCGTCGATCCAGTGGCGGCGGCGCTGGAAGGCGTAGGTGGGCAGCGGGACGCGGCGCGGTGCCAGGTCCGTGAAGGCGGGTGTCCAGTCGGCGTCGGCGCCCCGGGCCCACAGGGTCGCGAGGGAGGTCTGGAAGCGGGCGGGGCCGCCCTGGCCGCGGCGCAGGGTTCCGGTGACGACGGCGTGCCGGGGGCCCGCGGTGTTCTCGACGGTGTCCTGGACCGGGGCGGTCAGTACGGGGTGCGGGCTGACCTCGACGAAGGCGCCGTGGCCCGCGAGGGTGAGGGCGCGGACGGCCGGTTCGAGGAGGACGGGGTCGCGGAGGTTGTCGTACCAGTAGCGGGCGTCGGTGGCCGGGTGGTCGAGCCAGTCGCCGGTGACGGTGGAGAGGAAGGGCACGTCGGGGCGGCGGGGTGCGATGGGGGCGAGAAGGCGGAGCATCTCCTCGCGTACGGGCTCGACGTGCGGGGAGTGGGAGGCGTAGTCGATGCCGACGCGGCGGGCGCGGACGTCCTCGCGTGCGGCGGTGGCGAGGATGTCGGTGACGGTGTCGATGTCGGCGGAGACGACGGTGGAGCGGGGTCCGTTGAGGGCGGCGACGGTGACGCGGTCGCCCCAGCGGGCGACGAAGCTGCGGGCGTCGTCGTGGGTGAGGGCCAGGGAGACCATGCCGCTGCGGCCTTCGAGCGGGACGAGGATCTTGCTGCGCAGGGCGACGACGCGCGCGGCGTCCTCCAGGCTGAGGGCGCCCGCGACGACGGCGGCGGCGATCTCGCCCTGGGAGTGTCCGACGACGGCGGCGGGCTGGATCCCGTAGGACTGCCACAGGGTGGCGAGGGAGACCATGACGGCCCACAGGACGGGCTGGACGACGTCGGAGCGGTCGAGCGGCGGGGCGTCGGGTTCGCCGCGCAGGACGGCGGCGAGGTCCCAGTCGACGTGCGGGGCGAGGGCGTCCGCGCACTCGGCGAGGCGGGCGGCGAACACGGGTGAGGCGGTGAGGAGTTCGGCGGCCATGCCCGGCCACTGGCTGCCCTGGCCGGGGAAGACGAACACCGGACGGTGGATGTCTCCCTCGACCGGTCCGGCCGGGGCGGCGGTGGTGACGCCGTCGAGCAGGGCGGGGGTGTCGGCGCCCACGGCGAAGGCCCGGTGCGGGAGGTGGGCGCGGGTGGTGAGCAGGGACCAGGCGGTGTCGACCGGGTCGGCTCCGCTGTCGCGGACGTGCGCGGTGAGGCGGTCGGTCTGTGCGCGGAGCGCTTCGGGCGTGGCGGCGGACAGCAGCCAGGGCACGGTGGCGGCAGCGGGCCGGGGCTGCCGCTGCGGTGCGGTCGTCGGGGCCTCTTCGAGGACGAGGTGGACGTTGGTGCCGCCCATGCCGAAGGAGGAGACTCCGGCGCGCAGCGGGGTGCCGGGGGCGGCCGGGGTCCAGTCGGTGGTGTCGCGCTGGACGCGCAGGCCGAGGCCGTCCAGGTCGATGGCGGGGTTGGGGTTCTCGTGGTGGAGGCTGGGGACCAGTTTGCGGTGTGCGAGGCACAGCACGGTCTTGATCAGGCCCGCGATGCCGGCGGCGCCTTCGAGGTGTCCGATGTTGGTCTTGACCGAGCCGACGGCGAGCGGTGCGGACCGGCCGTTCGCGGTGCCGAGGACCGCGCCGAGTGCGGCGGCCTCGACGGGGTCGCCGACGCGGGTGCCCGTGCCGTGCAGTTCGACGTAGCCGATGTCCGCCGGGTCGACGCCCGCGCGGTGGCAGGCGGTGCGCAGGACGGCGGCCTGGGCGTCGGCGTCCGGGGTGGTGATGCTGGTGCCGGTGCCGTCGTTGTTGAGGGCGCCGCCGCGGATGACGGCGTGGACGTGGTCGCCGTCGGCGAGGGCGCGGGAGAGCAGTTTGAGTACGACGATGCCGCCGCCCTCGCCTCGTACGTAGCCGTTGGCGCGGGCGTCGAAGGTGTGGCAGGCGCCGTCCGGGGAGAGCGCCCCGAACTGGGCGGCGGCCAGTGTGCTCGCCGGGCTGAGGTTGAGGTGGACGCCGCCCGCGAGGGCGAGTTCGCTGTCGCCGTGGCGCAGGCTGTCGCAGGCGAGCTGGACGGCGGTCAGCGACGAGGACTGCGCGCTGTCGACGGTCATGCTGGGGCCGCCGACACCGAGGACGTAGGACAGCCGGTTGGCGATGAGGGAGCGGTTGAGGCCGGTGAGGGTGTGGTGTCCCGCCCCCTGTCCGGCGTCGCGGACGACGTCGGCGTAGTCGCAGGTGTCCGCGCCGAGGAAGACGGCGGTGGCGTGCGGGGCGGCGGTGGCGGGGATCCCGGCGTGTTCCAGTGCTTCCCAGCCCAGTTCGAGGGCGAGGCGGGCCTGCGGGTCCATGGCGTCGGCCTCGCGGGGCGAGATGCCGAAGAACGCCGCGTCGAAGTCGGCGGGGGCGGACACGTATCCGCCGCGCAGGGGTGCGATGCCGCCGTGCGGGGTGGGCCAGCCGTCGGCGGGCACGCCCGCGCGCCGGTCCTCGGGGGTGTCGGTGACGGCGCCGCGGCCCTCGGTGAGCAGGTGCCAGTACGCGTCCGGGCCGTCGGCGCCCGGGAACCGGCACGCGAGGCCGACCACGGCCACGGGCTCGGGGCCCGGGGTGGTGGTCCGGGGGTCGGTGGGCACCGGCTCGTTCATCGATGGCACTCCAATAACCGGGGGCGTCAGGGCGGGGACGGCTCACACATTCGCACGCGAGTGAGGGCTGTCCGGCGAGGGAGGGAAACGCTCTAGGGGAATCTCTAGGCACGTCGCGGGCTGTGGCGGCGGCGCCGGTCCGGACGTTTCCGGCAGGGGGAGGCCGGGGATGCGGCGGCGGATCGTAGCCAGCGGGAGAAGCCGCCGCAAGGGCGATGTTCTAGGCGAATGCTGGAATTCGAGCGGGCACGCTGGGAGGGCGGAAATCGGCTGTGCGTCCCCGTCCCGAACCGCATTCCCGAATCGCAAGAAGGGCAGACCCATGGCACCGACAACCGCGCCCGCGCCGTCGCGCGGCGAGGAGGCCGGCACCCGGGCGGCGCTGGCCGCTTCGGCGGCGACCGTCGACGGCGGTGTGCTGAGCGATGTGGAGCTCGCCGCATGGCTGGAGGAGCGGCGCCGCGCCCAGCCGCAGCAGGTGGAGCGGGTGCCGTTCGCGGAGCTCGACGGCTGGCGGTTCCAGCCGGAGACCGGCGACCTGCGCCACGCGAGCGGCCGCTTCTTCGCGGTGCACGGGCTGCGGGTCCGCTCCGACTTCGGGCCGGTGACCGCGTGGGAGCAGCCCATCATCGACCAGCCCGAGATCGGGATCCTGGGCATCGCCGTACGGGACTTCGACGGCATCCCGCACCTGCTGATGCAGGCGAAGTCCGAGCCGGGCAACGTGAACGGGATGCAGGTGTCGCCGACCGTCCAGGCGACCAAAAGCAACTACCTGCGGGTGCACGGCGGTTCACCGGTGCGGTACCTGGACTGCTTCCGCCGCCCCGAGCCGGGTTCGGTCGTCGCCGACGTGTTGCAGTCGGAGCAGGGGTCCTGGTTCCTGGGCAAGCGGAACCGCAACATGATCGTCCGGGTCGGTCCCGAGGTGGAGGCCGGCGAGGACTTCGCCTGGCTGACGCTCCGCCAGGTCAACATGTTGCTGCGGCAGGACAACGTCGTGAACATGGACGCCCGTACCGTCCTGTCGTGCCTGCCGGACTGGCGGCCCGACGCCACGGAACCGGCCGCCTCACTGCACACGGACACGGAGGTCCGGAGCTGGATTACCCGGCGGCGCGCCGAGCACGACGTGTGCGCCACTCCGATCGGGCTCGCTGAGACGAGGGACTGGCGGCGTGACCCGTACACCGTGTCGCATGTGAGCGGGCGTCACTTCAGCGTCGTCGCGGTGGACGTCATCTCCGGTCGGCGCGAGGTGGCGGCGTGGTCGCAGCCGCTCATCGAACCGCACGGCATGGGCACGGCGGCGCTGTTCGTGCGGCGGGTGGACGGCGTACCCCACGTGCTGCTGCGCGCCCGCGCCGAGGCCGGGTTCCTGTCCGTGGTCGAGCTGGGTCCGACGGTGCAGTGCACCGAGGAGAACTACACGGGTCTGCCGCCGGACGCCTGGCCGCCCTATCTGGACGAGGTCCGCGAGCGGCGTGGATCGGCCCTGTACGACGTGGTGCTGTCGGAGGAGGGCGGGCGCTTCCTCAACGCCCAGAGCCACTACATGATCATCGAGGTCGAGGACGACCTCCCCCTGGTCTCCGACGAGTTCCGCTGGGTGTCGACGCGCCAGGTCGACGAGCTGCTGCGCTACAGCCACCACCTGAACGTGCAGGCCCGCACCCTGATCGCCGCGCTGAGGTCGCTGTGACGGCGCCCGCGGCGGAGCCGCTGCGCCTGGGCGCGATCGGTACCTCGTCCATCGCCTGGCGACGCGTGCTGCCCACGGTGGCGCGGATGCCGCAGTGGGACCTCGTGGCCGTCGCGGGACGCACGGCCGAGAAGGCGGCCCGGTTCGCGGCACATTTCGGGTGCGCGGCCGAGGAGGACGCGGAGACGCTCCTCGCGCGCTCCGACATCGACGCCGTGTACGTGTCGACGCCGACCGCCCTGCACCGCACGTGGGCGGAGCGCGCGTTGCTCGCGGGCAAGCACGTGCTGGTGGAGAAGCCCATCGGGACCGACGCGGCCGAGGCGCGTGCGCTGTGCGCGCTGGCGGCGGAGCGGGGCCTGACGCTGCGGGAGAACTTCATGTTCCTCCACCATCCGCAGCACGACAGGGTGGGCAAACTGGTGGCGGACGGCCGGCTCGGGCGGCCGGCCTCCTTCCGCGCCGCGTTCTGCATCCCTCCGCTGCCGGACGACGACATCCGCTACGACCCCCGCCTCGGCGGTGGCGCGCTCCTCGACGTCGGCGTGTACCCGCTGCGGGCCGCCGCACTGCTGCTCGGGCCGGGTCTGGAGGTGGCGGGCGCGACGCTGCGCACCCGGGCCTCAGACGGGCTCGACCTGTCGGGTCAGGTGCTCCTCACGTCCCCGTCCGGGGTGCTTGCCGAGCTCGCGTTCGGCTTCGAGCACACCTACGCGTCGACCTACACACTGTGGGGCGACCGGGCGCGGCTGACCGTGACGCGCGCGTTCACCCCGCCGCCCTCCCATCAGCCGACGCTGGTCATCGAGGAACAGGACCGCGAGGAGCGGCTCACGCTGCCCGCCGCCGACCAACTGGCGCTCCTGCTCGCCGAGTTCGCCGACGCGATACGTACGGGCGCGAGCGCCGGACCGCACACGGACGCCGTCGCCGTGATGGAGCTGGTGGACACCGTCCGCACGACGGCGCGACGGGTGCGACTTTAGGAAAAAACCCGATCATGATCCCGCTAATCTGAGGCCATGATGGTCAAGACAGCCAAGACGAACACCCGGACCTTCACGCAGAATGCGCGGCGAGCCCAGATAGTTCAGGCGGCTATCGAAACACTCGCCGAATCCGGTTATGCGAAGACATCATTCACGAGAATCTCCCAGCGGGCCCAGCTCAGCAGCACCGGGATGATCTCGTACCACTTCTCCGGCAAACCCGAGCTGTTCGCGGAAGTCGTCCACACCATCATGGAGAAGGCCGACAGCATAGCGGGCGCGCGGATGAGCGAGGCGAACACGTATCGCGGGAAACTCTCCGCGTACATCACCGCGCAATTCGACTTCGTCGCCCGTTATCCGCTTCACACCCAGGCCCTCACCGAGATCGTTTGGATGATCCGGGACCGGCAGATCACCGGTCTGGAGCACACCGAACGCAGCATCCTGTCGGTGGACCGACTCGTCTCGCTCCTCGAACAGGGGCGTGCCGCCGGGGAGTTCGCCGACTTCGACTGCCTCGCCATGGCCTTGGCCGTGCGCGGCGCCATCACCAGCGTCCTGGGCCACCATCTGTGCGACGTGGCGATGGACCTCGACCGGTGCGCCCGCGAACTGGCAGACATGTTCGACCGCTGTACCCGAGCCGTACCGCGCACGCCATAAGGCCATTCCCCTGGAGCACACGTCATGACCACCCCCACACCCAGCCCCGAACCCACGGCGACTCCCCCCACCGCGCCTGAAACCCGCTCCTCACGCTGGGGTTTCGTGGTCACTGTCGTCTGCGACATCGTGTTGCCCGTCGGGCTCTACTACGTGCTCCGCGAGGCCGGCGCGAGCGAGATCACCGCCCTGCTGCTCAGCGGTTCCGCACCCGCGCTGCACACGCTCCACTCCGCGATACGCCACCGCAAGCTGGACGCCATCGGTGCCTTCACCCTCGCGCTGCTGCTGGTGAGCGCGCTGGCCTCGCTCCTCACCTCGGACCCGCGCATCGCCCTGGCGCGCAACGGCCTGTTCACCGCGCTGGCCGGCGTCTGGCTGCTGGTCACGCTGCTCATGGCGCGCCCCTTCACGTACCAGGCGCTCCGCACCCTCCTGCCCGGACGGGCGGCGCGACTGGAGCACTTGTGGGAGTCGGACGCCGCCTTCCGCCGCGTGTGGCGGGCCCTCACCGTGCTGTGGGGCATCGGCCTGCTGTGCGACGCGCTGCTGCGGCTGATCATGGCGTACACCCTGCCCGTCGACTCCGTGCCCGCCCTCGACGGTGCCCTGTACGCGGCGTCCTGGATCCTCCTCCAAGTGATCACGCAGATCGTCCTGTTCCGGTCGAACACCCTGACCAAGATCTTCGGCGAGCGCAGGCCGCGCCGCGGCGCCTTCGCGGGCGCGACCCAACAGCAGGAGGCCAACGACTGAGAGGCGGCCGTCGCCTCTCACCCGTCGGCCCCGTCCTCAGCGCGTCGGGACGTGGGAGCGACCGGCCGGGGTCTCCGCGATGAGACGGCGATGGCTGTCCAGCAGCCCGTCGGGCAACTCGTCGACGGCGAACCACCTGGCCTCAAGGATCTCGAAGGGGTCGATGCGCAGGGTCCCACCGGTCACGTGCGCCTCGTAGGCCACCTCGACGCGGAGTTTGAAGCCGCTGTTCAGCCGCACCAGGCGGCCGACGGCCACGTCGAGGCCGGTCTCCTCCCGCACCTCCCGCACGACGGTGTCGCCGAACTCCTCGCCCTTGACCGCGAAGCCCGTGGGAAGCCCCCACGGGCGCTTCCTCGACCACATGCGGTGCCGGAGCAGCAGCACGCGCTGCCGCTCGTCCCGCACGACGCCGGTGACACCGACCATGAACTTGGCATGGCTCATCCACAGCACGCGCCACTGGACGCCGCCGCGCAGTCCGTGCCAGATCCATGCGGCGAACCGCGACAACACGCTCCGACTCCCTCCGGGCCATGACCACCGACGCCCCCGCTCACCGCGGCCACCGGGTCACGCCATCTCCCGATTGTGCCGCAGCGGCCGGAGAGCGTGTGTCGTGGGCGGGACCGAGCGGAGTCGGACGCGTCCTGCGGCCCGTCGCCCGGGACGGACGGCGGCGCACGTGTCCCTGCCGTACGACGGGTGCCCCGCTGACGTGCGGGCGGCCACACTGGCCGCATGGACTACGTCAGCCAGGTGCCCGCTCCCCCGCTCGACCGGTTCATCGACGACATCTACTGCCTGACAGGGGTGCCGCACCACCGCCTGATGAACGTCCCGCCCATGCCGTCCGCGCACCTCTTCCTTCACCTGGGTGAACCCGTCCGCCTCTGGGACTCCGACCGTTCGGTGCCGTCGGCGGTGCTGACCGACGGCTGGTTCATGGGCATGTGGACCCGGCGCTTCCTCTTCGAGTACCCCGCCCGGGTGCGGCTCCTCGGGGTGCACTTCAAACCCTGGGGAATGTCGCCCTTCACCCGTGTCCCGGCGACCGAGCTGCGCAACCGGTGGGTGCCGGTCGACGCCGTGTGGCAGCGCTCCGTGGACCGCATCCGGGACGCGGCCGGTGTCGCCGGGTCGGCCGCCGGGGCGTTGCGGATGCTGGAGGAGGAGCTGCGCTCGCGGCTCGCCGAGGCCCCGGCGCGCGGTCTCGACCTCGTACGGCACACGGGCGGGCGCATGGAGACCGCGCACGGGCTCGTCCCGGTGGCCGAACTGGCCGATGCCGCCGGGGTGAGCGGCAATCACCTCGCCCACGTCTTCAAGGACCATGTGGGCGTCACCCCGAAACGGGTGGCCCGCATCTACCGTTTCGCGCGGCTGATCGTGTCCGTGGACGCCCTGCGCCCGGTCGACTGGTCCCGGCTCGCCCAGAGCGCGGGCTACTTCGACCACGCCCACTTCAGCAGGGAGTTCAAGGACTTCACCGGCCACACCCCGACCGCGTACCTGGCCCTGCGACGCCGATATCCGGCCGAGCCGAACGGTCCGCACGACTTCGGCCCCATGCCCGCCGATTGATTTCTTACATGCCCCGGCCCTGCCCCGCACGAGACCATCGCGGTGGACCGGCCGAGCGACTCCAGGAGGCTCCGTGGGCACGGTGATCATGCACAGCGTGGCGTCGGTGGACGGCTTCATCGCCGACGAGAAGGGCGACGTCGGACCGCTCCACGCGTGGTACTTCAACGGCGACGTCCCGATCCCGACCGGCGGCGGCGACGGTTACGCCCCTTCCGGAACCGCGGGCGGCATCAGGGTCGCGCGCGCGTCCGCCGACTACGTCCGGTCCATGTGGGAGTCGATCGGCGTCATCATCATGGGACGGAACCTGTTCGACCAGGTGAACGGCTGGGAGGGCAGGCCGCCCGCCGGTGATCACGTGGTCGTGGTGTCCCACCGGCCCAAACCGGAGGGCTGGCACCCGGAGGCGTCCTACCACTTCGTCGACGACGTGACCGCGGCGATCAGCGTGGCGCAGGAACTCGCCGGAGACCGGATCGTCGCCGTGAACGCCGGGGACGCGGGCGCCCAGATCCTCGCCGCCGGACTCGTGGACGAGGTGGCGATGGACGTCGTCCCGGTGGTGTTCGGCTCGGGCAGGCGCTACTTCGGCGCCATCGCCGGGCAGCATCTGCTGGAGGACCCGCATGTGGTCCTGCGGGGTGAGGGGGTGCTGCACTTGCGGTTCAGGGTGCGGCGTTGAGTCCGACGCCCCGTCGGGGCCCGCTGCTCACTCCCCGATCCGGTACCGCCCCATCGCGATCTTGATCAGCTCGTCGGTGATCTCGTCCACGCTCGCGTCGACCCAGCCGACGACCCAGTCGTGCATCAGGCCATTGACGGCGCCGACGAAAGCGGGCCCGGCGATGCGGTAGTCGTCGGGCGGGAGTTCGCCGCGTGCGAGGGCCTCGTCGACCTGGCGGCCCAGCAGGTCGATCCAGACCGCCCGGCGGTCCAGGCGCTGGCGGTCGAGGCGAGGGCTGACGCCGACGATCTCGACATAGGCGATCCGGGCATGGCGCGGATCCGAGACGGCACCCCTGACGTACGCCCGGAGCATCGACTCGAGCCGCTCGCGCGCCGGTTCGTCCTGGACCCTGGGCAGGATGTCGAGCACGGCCTGCTCGGCCACGTCATTGACGTAGAGGTGCAGCTCGGCCAGCAGGTCCTCCAACGTACGGAACTCTTCGTAGAACTGACGGCTCGACAGCCCCGCGGCCCTGCACAGATCAGCGATCTTGGTGCCCCGGTACCCGTGGACGACCCCGAACATCTCCAGGCCCGCCTCCAGGAAGCGCCGGCGGCGTTCGGCCCGCCGCTCGGACGCGTCCTTGCCTCCGTACCGGCCGCCCGCCGGGGTGATCCTGCCCGCCACTCCGCCTCCAACAGTGCTCAGGAGAATCTTCGCGCACTGGCCTTGCACTGTGCGCCACCCCTCCCTACCATCCAGTAGCCAAAGTCCGAACATGGCGATGTTCAGATTTGCGGAGGATCCCGCGCCTCACGTTTCGTGCGCGCGCGGCCGGACGGCGTGCGCGCCGACGCGGGCCGGGACCGCTTCGCGTTCCTGCCCTTCTGCGGGCCTTCACCGTGGGGAGAAGCAAGCATGCATGCTGCGCGAATCTTTGCCCGAACGGACGCCGCACGGACCAGACCCCGTCACCGGACCAGACCCTGGCAACGGACCGGCCCCCGTCACGGGCACGACCGTCTGCGGAAAATCGCCGGAGCCGCCGTTCTGGCCGCCGGTGTCGTCGTGCCGCTGTCGATGGACTCGGCCGGTGCCGCGCCCGCCCTGCGCGAGGTGATGTTCGTCGGCAACAACTGGGACGGCACCGCCGACGTCATCGAATCCAGCGGCGACTACACCAGGATCGGCCGGATCGACGTCGTCCCCGACAAGGCCCAGCGCCTCGCCGCCATCTACACCAACCCCGTGAACCTGGCCGTCTACCTCGGCATCCGGGCCACCGCGGGCGAGGGCCACGACCAGCTCGTCGACGACCTGTACTCCACCCCCGACGGCAGCTCCCTGGTCGCCTCCCGTCCCAGCTTCGGCGACGTCGTCTCCATCGACCTGCGGACCGGCAAGGTGAACTGGCGGTTCGCGGTCTCGGGGTACCGCTCCGACCACATGGCCGTCTCGCCGGACGGCACCAAGGTCGCGGTCTCGGCGTCGCTCAGCAAGACGGTGCACGTCCTGGACATCAACACGGGCGCGCAACTCGGCAAGTTCAGCACCGGGGACAAGCCGCACGAGAACGTCTGGACCGACGGCGGCAAGTACGTGTGGAACATGTCCATCGGCAACGTGGAGACCGATCTCGACGCCCCGGCCCTCGACTGGACCAAGGGTGACCGGCACATCACCGTCGCCGACACCAGTACGTACAAGGTCGTGAAGACGATCGACATGCGGGCACGCCTGGACGCCGCCGGCCGCAAGGACCTGTCCAACGCGGTCCGGCCCGCCGTCTTCAGCCCCGACTTCTCCAAGCTGTACTTCCAGGTCTCCTACTTCAACGGCTTCCTGGAGTACGACGTCACCGCCGACAAGATCACCCGGATCAAGACGCTGCCCAAGAACCCGGCGACCAGCGACGACCGCACCACCTTCGTCAACGACTCGCGCCATCACGGCATGTCCATGAATCCGGACGGCAGCAAGATGTGCGTAGCGGGCACCATGGACGACTACGCCACCGTCGTGAACCGGTCCACCCTCCAGGAGGGCCCGCTCGTCACCGCGTCCAAGCCGTACTGGGCGACCGTCAGCGGGGACGGCCGTGACTGCGTGATCTCCGAGAGCGGCGCCGACCGGGTCACCGCCATCGACTTCGCCACGGGCCGGAAGGTCACCTCCGTTCCGGTCGGCGACCATCCGCAACGGGTCCGGATCGCCCACATCCCGGCGGACTGGACCGGCCCAGCGACAGGTGCGGTTCGTCACCCCGCCGTGGGGTGACGTCCTCCGGCGTCGTCCGGGGAGGGCGCGTCCACGGGGTGCCAGACGGGGCCGTCGCCGTCCTCGCGGACCCGCCCGAAGACCACGTCGGCGAAGTGGCCGCCGAAGCCGATCGTGCCGGGCTCCCGCAGTTCGGCGACGAGACGCCGGCGGTGGGCCGCGGCTCCGGTGGGGTCGTGGTCGAAGGCGGAGGACCATGCGGGGTGGGCGACCTGGATCGGTGAGTGCAGGGAATCACCGAACGCGATGAGGCGTTCTCCGCCCCCGGCGATGACGTACTCGGCGTGCCCGGCCGTGTGCCCCGCGGATATCCGGACGTGCACGCCCGGGAAGATCTCCTGCCCGTCCGTCACAGGGCGCACCAGCGGAGCCAGCGCCGCGACCTCTGCGCCCATCCCCTCCTCCTCCAAGAGATCGCGCCGGGCCCATTCGGGCGCGGAGACCAGGTGGTCGGCGTGGGCGAACGCGCGCCGGTCGCCACCGGGCACGGGACGCCAGGCCCAGCCCAGGTGATCGGGGTGGAGGTGGGTGAAGGCGACGGCCTCGATCGTCTCCGGCGCACGACCGAGCCTGGCCAGGTTCTCCAGGAGCGCGCCTCCGTGGATGACGCCGCGCGGGCCGTCAGGGGCGGCGGGGAGTCTGTGCGGCCCGAAGCCCGCGTCGATGAGCAGCGCGCGTTCGCCGTGCTCCACCAGCAGCGCGCCGATGCTGGCCACCAGGTGGCCCGAGGCGTCCAGGAGCTCCGGGTGGGCGGCCCACACCTCGTCGGTGGTGTCCGGGAAGAGGGGGCGCGGCCGGAGTCGTACGTCGCCGTCGGGGACGTAGCTGATCTTTGTGTCGCCCAGGCGCAGCGAGCGGATCCTTGCCGGTGTGCGCAGCCGGTCGGCGCGGTCGAGCGCGGAAGTCGTCATGGTGCTCTCCCTCTTGATGCGGCGTCAGGTCATCGCCGTACGGCTCGGCGACCGCCTTCACCTTATGCATCAAGCTAGAATCATTCAAGCTCTAATAATGATGACTTGATGAACTTGGTAGGGTGGGGCCATGACGACGTCTCAGGAACCGCACGCCATCGCCGAGCGGGAGATCTGCGGCCTGGTGGACGCCCTGGCCCGGCAGATCTCCGACCACGTACGGGTGCGTGCCGTCACGCTCGATCTCACCGCCGCCCAGGCCACGGCATTGCGGGAGATGACCGGGCCCATGACCATGCGAGAGCTCGCCGAGCGCATGAGCTGTGAGCCGTCCAACGCCACGTTCGTCATCGACAAGCTGGAGAAGCTCGGCCTGGTGGAGCGCCGCCCCCACCCCACCGACCGTCGCGCCAAGCACCTCGTCCTCACCGACGAGGGGACGGCGCTCCGAGGGCGGCTCCTCGAACTCCTCGCTCAGGAATCACCGCTGGCCGCACTGACCGGTGAACAACAGCGCGCGTTGCAGAAGCTGTTGGAGCAGGCCGTCGTCCGCCCGTGAGACCGGACCGGCTCAGGCCGGCCGACGGCGAGGTGCGCGGGTGACCTCGACTCCCTCGCGGGTGCCCCAGCGGCTCACGCGGTGGCAGGTGGCCATCGCGTAGAAGTACAGCGGGCGCAGGACGAGGGCCCGCCAGAGAGACGTCAGCGGGGCGAGGGTGAACAGGAGCAGGGCCTGGCGCAGGCGCATGTCGGTGCGGTGGACGGTGAACAGGCGCAGAGCCATCAGATAGCTCATGGCGGTGGCGATGACGACGCCGGCCAGGACGAGGGTGCCGGTGTGGGGGCGCAGGTTCGGGTCGGCGAGGATGACGGCGGGGATGGCGATGCCGAGCGCGATGTGGACGTACTCCGCGACCGTGGTCCAGAAGACGATGCCGGTCAGCGGCATGTAGCGCAGCCACCACAGGTGGCGGACGGTGGTGCCGCGCATCCAGCGCATCTGCTGCCGCAGGTAGTGCGACCAGCGTTCGGGCGCGAGGGTGAAGACGAGCGACGAGGGCTGGTGGACGGTGTCCCCGGCCAGGAGCCCGTAGAAGGTGAGCATGGAGTCGTCGTTCATCTGCATCGGGCGGCCGCGGAACGTCTCGTGCTCGTAGGCGCCGGCCGCCTCGCGGACGATGTGGGCCCGGTAGAAGGCGAGCGTCCCGGAGTTGATGGTGACGCGCCCGAGCACGGACTGGGCGGAGCGCAGCCCTCGGGTGAAGGGCAGGTAGAGCAGGTTGATCATGCGGGTCAGGGCGTTGGCGTCATGGTTGAGGACGACGACCTGACCGGCGACCGAGGTGACCTCGGCGTCCGCGAACGGCTTCAGCCCCTCGGCGATCGCCTCCGGGTCGAGAACGGAGTCGCTGTCGAGGGTGACGAAGACGTCCGCGTCGTCCGTCGCCAGGACGTGCATCTGGGCGTGGCGCTTGCCCCGGTTGGGGGTGCGGTCCCAGGTGACCTCGACACCGCGGGCGCCGGCGCGTTCGAACAGTTCGGCGCGGACGTCGTCGTAGGTCATCGGGGTGCCGTCCGCGTGGACGGAGCCGTCATCGACCACCCGGATCCTGTCCACGGGCCGGGTCTGCACGAGCAGGGAGTGCAGGCAACTGCGCAGGGCCGCGGGGTCCTCGTTGTAGACGGGGATCTGCACCGTCACCCTCAGCCGGTCCAGCTCGGCCTGTGCGTCGGGTGAGGCGGTGCGGGGCCGCTCCAGCCAGGACAGCGGCACCCACCACAGCAGCAGGAAGGAGACCAGCCACGGCACTACGGCGTCGTGGCCGCCGCCCGCGAGCGCCGCGATCGTGCTGTAGACGTGGGCCACGCCCCAGGCCAGGAACACCGTCAGCGGCACCGCCCCCAGCAGGACCAGGCCGAAGGAGGAGGCGTGCCAGGCGCGGGGCAGCGGCGCCACCCCCGGCCACCGCTTCGGTACGGTTCTCACGGCTACGGGTTCGGGGGCGGCGCCCGATCGCCCGCGTACACGGGCGAAGGTGCACGGGGTCACTGTTCGACCGGACCCTTGCCCCGCCGGAACGACGTCCTGACCAGGGCCGCCCCCGCGACCACGGCGACGAAGCTGGTGACCACCAGCCACACCTGCCCGGTCGCCAGCCCGGTGGCGGCCAGCGTGCTTCCGGGACCCACGATCGAGCCGTACGACATAGCGTCTCCTCAGGAAGAAGCTCAGAAGCGAGCGAAGATCAGCCCCCTATATGCCTTATATATGCCTTTTCGCGAGCACTGGCTCGCCGAGCCGCCTTCCTGGCGGACGCTCCGCCGCGGAAGCACCACAGGGCTATGACCGGGTCGCAGATGGCGCAGCCCAGGGATGCGTCGTGGAAGGACGGCAGGATCGGGCTGCCTTTGAGGTGATGGGCCACGTCCCAGGCGGTGTGGAGCAGCCAGCCGAATCCGATGAAGTGCCAGGAGTCCAGGCCGCGGAAGGCGATGTACGCCATGAGGGCGACGAACGGCAGCTCCCACAGGCCGAATCCTCCCCCGCTCAGATAGGCGGCGCCCGCGCCGCCCACCATGACGGCGTTGAAACGGCGTCGGTGCGGTTCGTCGATCAGGGACATCAGCAGGCAGTAGACGATGCCGATGATCACCGGTGCTACGAGGTTCATGGACGAAGTCAATCGACCGGCGCCGTGCCCGCCCAGTGGCACCGGTGCCAGCTTGCGACGGGAAAACGCCACGCCTCTCTCAGCCCGCCAGTTCCTCCTCCAGCCAGGTGCGGCCGCGTGTGCGGGCGGTCAGTCTGACGTCGCCGAGAGGGACGGCAAGGCGCTCCGCCTCCGCGCGGACCGCCGCCTCGGCGTCGGAGCCGACGTCCTCCAGGAAGCGGCACACGATCTCGCCGCTGCGGTCCTGGGCCCAGCCGCCGACGACGCGGCCGTCCCACCACAGGGACGGGCCGATGTTCCCGGCGCGGTCGAAGAGGCGCGGGCCGTGGTCGCCGAGGAACCAGTCGCGTTCGTGCCAGCCCATGGGGGTGGAGTCGAGCGCGGGGAGCAGCGCGGCCCACGGCTCCGGCTTCTCGGTCTCCTCCAGGTCGTCGGGCAGGAGCAGGCCCGTGCTGCCGCCGAGGTCGACCTCGACCGGTTCGAGTGCCGTCAGTACGCGCTTGACCTGTGTCTTGGTCCACCCCGCCCACCAGCGCAGATCGTCCGCCGTGGCCGGGCCGTAGGCGCGCAGCCAGCGCCGGGCGAGTTCTTCCTCGGCCTGGTGGGTGTCCCACTCGGCGAGGCCGCCGGGCAACCAGTCGGTCAGGGGTGCCCAGCGGTACTGGTGCGAGGTCCAGGAGCCGCGCGGCCGGCCGCGTACGATCCGGCCCTCGGCGGCGAGCAGGAGCAGCAGCCTGCTGGCGACCTTCTGCGTGCCCTCGTAGCTCTTGCCCGCCGAGAGGGTGACCGTCGTGCTGAGGCGCGGGTCGTCACCGGCGAGTTCGGCGGCGGTCGCCTCACCGCGTGCGGCGAGCGCGCGTACGGCGATGTCCTCGGTCTCGGCCAGCCAGGCGCGCACCCCCGCCTCGTCGTCCGCGACCCCGGACGCGGCCAGGAAGCCGAGGAGCTTGCGGCGTTCGCGCGCGGCCACCGCCTGGGAGCAGGCGGCCTGCATGACCGGGGCCACGTCGAGGGTGGTGACGAAGACGGTGCGGCGCATGCCGAGCAGGCGGATGAGGGTGCGGTCCTCGTAGAGCGCGCGTTCCACGTCCCGGACCGAGCCGTCGTTCGTGCGGGCCCAGGTGGCGACATAAACGGAGGACGGGTCGGTGCTGTGCAGGGCGAAGAGGTCGCCGGCCACCTCGACCGGACTCTTCGCGCGGGCGGCGACCGCCAGCCGGTGCCGTACGCCGAGCCGCGCCCGTCGTTCCGCCACGTCGATACGCCGCATGTCCGTCACTCCTTCGCGCCCCGGGCCCGCAATCCGCGTCCGTACGAGTCCGTACGAGCCCGTACGAGAGGGAAGCGTACGGGCGGGCCGGGCCGTCGGCGCACGGCCTGGAGCCGGCCGGAGTCCGACGGAATCCGTTGAGCGGCTCAGCGGCCTTGCCCCTCACCCGCACGTCAAGGGTTAGCGTCCGGGCACCGCACACGCCCTGCAACCTTGCGGAGGTCTCCCATGTCCGTACCGTCCACCGGTCTAGAGGTGCACCTGGCCGCCGTCCCCTCGGCGCTGCCCGGACCCGAGCACTTCCGGCTCGCCGAGGTACCGGTGCCACGCCCGTCAGCCGGTCAACTCCTCGTCCGGAACCGGCAGTTCCTGGTCTTCGCCGGGCTGCGCACCTTGCTGTCGCGCGAGGCGAAGGGGTTCCCGTTCCCGCCGTTGAAGCCCGGTGAGCCACTGTTCGGGCCCGCGTTCGGCGAGGTGGTGGCGACGGGTCCGGGCGGCGCGGACATCCCGGTCGGGACCCTCGTCACGCACATGCTCGGCTGGCGCGAGTACGCGGTCGTGGACGCGGGCGCCGTACAGGCCGTGCCCGACGGGCACCCCGATCCGGTGGCGCTGTTGTCCACGGCGTCCGCGGCCTACGGGGCGCTGACCCGGCTCACCCGGTTGCGGCAGGGCGAGACCGTCCTGGTCACGGGCGCGGCGGGCGGCGTCGGCACGCTGGCCGGTCAGGTGGCCCGGCTGCTCGGCGCGGGACGGGTGGTCGGCACGACACGCAGCCCCGGCAAGGTGGAGCGGTTGCGGCAGGAGCTCGGGTACGACGCCGTGGTGGTCCCCGGTCCGCGCCCCCTCGGCGACCAGCTCACCGAGGCCGCGCCGGACGGCTACGACGTGATCATCGACAATGTCGGCGGTGAACAGTTGAGCGCGGCGCTGGAGTTGACGCGGTCCGGCGCACGGGTGGGCGTCGTCGGCGCGCTGTCGGGTCAGTTCGATCCCGCGCGGCCCGGCAGCACCTCACCGGCCGTGATCGACACGTTTCTCCTGATCAAGCGCTCCGTGTCGCTGCTCGGCTACCAGACCGTCGATCACCCGGGGGTGGAGGAGGAGTGGCGCCAGCGGTTCACGGACTGGCTCCGCTCCGGGGACATCGTCTACCCGTACGTGGCCCTGTCGGGCATCGAACGGGCTCCTGGGGCGTTGCAAGAACTGCACCAGGGGCGGCACTTCGGAACCCTGGTCGTCAACATCTGACCGTCCGCACCATGAGGAGAAGGAGGCCCGGATGCGCATCGGGGACGCGGCGGCAGCCACCGGAACCACTCCGCGCGCTTTGCGCTTCTACGAGGAACGGGGCCTCCTGCCGCCCCCGCGCCGCACGGCGACCGGCCAACGCGACTACGCCGAACAGGACTTGGCCCGTATCCGCGTGGTGCGGCAACTGCTGTCGCTCGGCCTGACCGTGGCGGACGTACGGGCCTGCGCCGACCGCATCGACCTGCTCATCGCTCAGCCCGACCGCACCTGCACCGCCCCCGTGCCCGGTTCCGCGCCGGGCATCGTCCAGCTGCGGATCGACGCCCTGGACGCGGAGATCGAACGTCTCACGACGCTGCGGGCCAGGCTGGCACAGCAACTCGCGCCACCAGTGCGCCCCGGGCAGGGTGACGGCGCCGTACGCCGGTCCGGGCCGGTACGGAGACGATCGGCGGCGGGGTTCACGGGGCGCCGTAAGCCGGTCGAGGTCACTTCACCCTGATCCGCGACGAGTGACTTCAAGCGCTCAGGAGACGGACGGCGTTCCCTTGCGTCCGACCCCGCCGAACATCGCCACCTCCGCCGGTTCCTCGCCGTCGACGTTCTCCACGCGCCAGCGCGAGCACGAGACCACGCCGGGCTCCAGCAGCTCCAGGCCGTCGAAGAACCGCTCCACCTGTTGCGGCGTGCGCTGGTTCAGTCTCGGGGTGCCGTTCTCGTTCCAGAACGCGACAGCCGCGTCGACGTCCGGCATGGCGGGGCTGGTGATGGTGTGGGACAGCACGAGATGACTGCCGGGAGCCAACGCGTCGAGCAGGCGCCGGACGATCCCGTACGGATCCTCGTCATCGCCCACGAAGATGACCACGCCGAGCAAGATCAGGGCCACGGGCTGGCTGAGGTCGAGCGTCTTGGCTGCGTGCTCCAGAATTTCCTCGACATTGCGCAGATCGGCGTCGATGTAATCGGTCCTGCCCTCCGGCGAGCTGGTGAGCAGGGCCTGGGCGTGCCGCAGGACCAGGGGATCATTGTCGACGTAGACGATCCTCGACTCGGGGGCGATCCGCTGGGCCACTTCGTGCGTGTTGTCGACCGTGGGCAGGCCCGTGCCGATGTCGAGGAACTGCCGTATCCCGACCTCCTCGGTCAGGTACCGCACCGCGCGCCCCAGGAACGCGCGGTCGGCCTGGGCGTAGTCGGCTATACCCGGGTGCAGGCGCCGGATCTGCTCCCCCGCCGCCTCGTCCACGGGGTAGTTGTCCTTGCCGCCCAGCCAGTAGTTCCAGATACGCGCCGTGTGCGGCCTGCTCGTGTCGATCCTGTCACGCAGGTCGTCGGGGCGTGCGTCGCTTGTCACCGGGTCCACTCCTCGCACATGACGATCACGATGGGGCCCTCACTGTAAACGCCGGGTCGTCTTACGTGGCCGGTGGACGCCATCAACTCACGTAACCCGCCGGGCGATTGAGCGGACTCCCCACATCCCGGCGCTCATGTCACCGATGACAGCCGGCCAGACGCTGCCCCTGGTGACGCAAGGGGGGAGCCCCACTTCTCACACCCGGGCGGCGCCTCGTATCCGCCGAGATCGAGCCTCTCCCCCGCCGTCGGGAAACGCCCGCCGCTCGTCAGAGCCTGGCAGCGAAGGACGCCGGTCGGGATACCGATGGAGCACAGGACATGTGCCGCGGTCGAGGCGGCTCGGGGGTCACGCGCCCGCGCGGAGTGCCAGCCATTCCTGGAGTTCGATCAGGTTGCCCTCCGGGTCCTCCAGGTAAGCGACGCGCATACGGTCGCCCATCGGTCCCGGTTCCCGGAGGAATTCCGCACCTCGCGCGACGAGCGCCGTGTGCGTCGCGTCCAGGTCGTCCACGCGCAGCACCACCAGCGCGCGATGCCCTTCCCCCTCCTCCTGGAGCCGTTCCAGCACGTCGGCCATCTGCGCCCGGTCCTGCAGCGCGATCGCGGCGTGTCCGGTGTCGGGGCTGAGCTTGGCGTACGGGCCGTTCTCCGCCTCGTACTGGGGCTTCAGCCCGAGCACGTCCCGGTAGAAGCGGTAGACGGCGGTGAAGTCGGACACGAGCAGGCGGATCTGGGTGAGTTCCATGCCCCTATTTTTCACGCCGGACCACGGCTGGACAGCGACAACATGCCCCCGGCGCCGAAGAAGACAACCGGGCCCGTACGACACCGAGTTGATCCGGCCAGTGATCGCCCTCCGCGTCCGCGCATCCCGATCCGTAAGTCGCCCCGAACCCCATCAGTCCACATGTCGAGACGTCCGTCTCACCCCCGCGTTGACATCCCCCGGACCAGTGATTCATATTCCTGGCATGTCACGCAGCCCCTTCACCCTCGCGAACGCCGCCATCCGGCTGGCGCTCATCGGTGTGACCGGGCTCTGCGTCTCCGACGTCCACTGTTGCTGACGCCTGCCGGCGTGCGCGTCGCCCTTGTTCTCGACCGCGCACCCGCACCGCATCCCCCTTCACCCGCAGGCGCGGCAGACATGTCGGTCCCCGGCGATCCGGTCGCTTCCAGCTCTCCGATCCCTCGGTGCCGCCTGCGCGGTTTCATCCCGTTATGGCAGTTTTTCGAGAGGTCATGTCCTGATGCGTCAACCGCCCTTCATATCGCGCCGCCTCACCGCGGCGGCAGCCGTACTCGTCGTCGGCGCGGGCGCCGCGGCCTGCGGCCCCGAGGACAGCAAGGCCGGTTCCGCCGGAGCCTCGGGCACGCCGCACAAGGGCGGCACGCTGACCGTCCTGAACAGCAGCCCGCAGACCGACTTCGACCCCGCCCGGCTCTACACCTCCGGCGGCGGCAACATCCCCTCGCTCGTCTTCCGTACGCTCACCACGCGCAACCGCGAGGACGGCGCGGCCGGTGCCAAGGTCGTCCCGGACCTGGCGACCGATCTGGGCACGCCGAGCAAGAACGCCACCGTGTGGACGTACACGCTCAAGGACGGCCTGAAGTACGAGGACGGCTCCAAGATCACGAGCGCCGACATCAAGTACGGCATCGAGCGGTCCTTCGCCGCCGAGCTGTCCGGCGGCGCGCCCTATCTGCGGGACTGGCTGGTCGGCGGGGCCGACTATCAGGGCCCGTACAAGGACAAGAAGGGCCTCGACTCGATCGAGACGCCCGACGAGAAGACCATCGTCTTCCATTTGAACAAGCCCGAGGGCGAGTTCCCCTACCTCGCCACCCAGACGCAGACGACCCCGGTGCCGCGGGCCGAGGACAAGGGCACCAAGTACGAGCAGCACCCGCTCTCCTCCGGCCCGTACAAGGTCGTGAAGAATGAGGGCGACGGCGAGCATCTCGTCCTTGAGCGCAACACCCACTGGTCGGCCGCGACCGACGAGGAGCGCAAGGCCTACCCCGACCGGATCGACGTCCGCTCCGGTCTCGACTCCGCCGTCATCAACCAGCGGCTCTCCGCGTCGCGCGGCGCGGACGCCGCCGCCGTCACCACCGACACCAACCTCGGCCCGGCCGAACTCGCCAAGGTCAGCGGCGACAAGGACCTCGCCGCCCGCGTCGGGACCGGTCACTTCGGCTACACGAACTACATCGCCTTCAACCCGAAGGTGAAGCCGTTCGACGACCCGAAGGTGCGCCAGGCGATCGCCTACGCCGTCGACCGCTCCTCGGTGGTCAACGCGGCGGGCGGCTCCTCGCTCGCGGAGGCCGCGACCACCTTCCTGCCCGACCAGAAGTCCTTCGGCTACACGCCCTACGACCACTTCCCGGCCGGGAAGTCCGGCAACGCGGCCAAGGCCAGGGAGCTGCTGAAGGAGGCCGGTTTCGCGAAGAGCCTGACCGTCACCCTCACGCACTCCAACGAGAAGGACTTCGCCACCAGCCCGGAGATCGCCACCGCGATCCAGGAGGCGCTGAAGAAGGCGGGGATCACCGTCAAGCTCCAGGGCCTGGAGGACAACGACTACCAGGACACCATCCACGACGTGAAGACCGAGCCGGGCTTCTTCCTCGCCGGCTGGGGCGCCGACTGGCCCTCCGGCGGCCCGTTCTTCGCGCCGATCTTCGACGGCCGCCAGATCGTCAAGGCCGGATACAACTTCAACGCGGCCCAGCTCGACGACGCCTCGGTCAACAAGGAGATCGACGAGATCAACAAGCTGACCGACCTGAGCGCCGCCGCGAAGCGCTGGGGCGCGCTCGACAAGAAGGTCGGCGAGCAGGCCCTGACGGTGCCGCTGTTCCACCCGGTCTACAAGCGGCTCTACGGCAAGTCCGTCAAGAACGTCGTGATCAGTGACTGGACCGGTGTCCTCGACGTCTCGCAGGTCGCGGTCAAGTAGCCATGGCACAGACACTCCTCACCGAGGAGACGGAACGGGCGGGGGCCGTGGTCGCGGCCCCCGCCGCCGGGGGCCGTACGTTCTGGCGGCGCCTGCGGGCCCGCCGCGCGGCCCTCGTCGCGGGCGCGGTCGTCGCCCTCCTCGTCCTCGTCGCCCTCGCCGCACCCCTGCTCACCGCGATCGAGGGGCAGGACCCCACGACGTACCATCCGACGCTCGTCGACTCGGCGACCGGCGGCGTGCCGGTCGGCTCGTTCGGCGGGATCAGCGCCGATCACTGGCTCGGTGTCGAACCGCTCACCGGCCGCGACCTGTTCGCGCGTGTCGTCTACGGGGCACGTGTCTCGCTCGGCGTCGCCCTCACCGCGACCGTTGTCCAGGTGGCGATCGGTGTCGCCGTCGGGCTCGCGGCCGGGCTCGGCAACCGCTTCGTCGACCAGGCGCTGAGCCGCGTCACCGACGTGATGGTCGCCCTGCCGGTCATGGTCATCGCGCTCGGCGCCCTGGCCGTCGTCCCCGCGTCCTTCCCGCGCCCGGTCCTGATCGCGGTCGTCATCGGCCTCGTCGGCTGGGCGGGCACCTCGAAGATCGTGCGGGCGCAGACCCTCGCGCTCAAGTCGCTCGACCACGTGGCCGCCGCCCGGCTGAGCGGCTGGTGCGGCCGGCAGGTCGCCCGGCGCGAGCTGCTCCCGGCGCTGGCCGCGCCCGTCATCACGTACGCCGTGCTGCTCTTCCCCACCAACATCGTCGTGGAGGCGTCCCTGTCCTTCCTCGGTGTCGGCATCAAGCCGCCCACCCCGTCCTGGGGGCAGATGCTCAGCGACGCCGACACCTGGTACCAGGCTGCTCCGAGCTATCTGCTGATCCCGGCCCTGCTGCTGTTCGTCACCGTGCTCGCGCTGACCGTCCTCGGCGACGGCGTGCGCACCGCGCTCGACCCGCGCGCCGAGTCCCGGCTGCGGATCGGCACCGGCCGACGCGCGAAGGGAGCCGACGCATGAGGGGCTTCCTGCTCCGGCGCGCGGGCGGGGCGGTCTTCGTCCTCGTCGCGCTCAGCATCGTCGTCTACGCGGCCTTCTACGTCGCCCCCGGCGATGTCGCGCAGATCGCGTGCGGACCGCGTTGCTCCCCCGCGCAGGTCGCGCAGGTCAGCGACCAACTCCACCTCGGGGACCCGCTGTACGTGCAGTACGCCCACTTCGTCGAGGCCCTTTTCGCCGGGCGCGACTACTCGACCGGGACCGGGGTCATGCACTGCCAGGCGCCCTGCCTCGGCCTCTCCTACCAGAGCGACCAGCAGGTCACCGGCCTCATCCTGGCCAAGCTCCCGGCGACCGCCTCGCTCGTCGTCGGCGCCTTCGTGCTGTGGATCGTCCTCGGCGTCGGCACCGGGGTGCTCTCGGTGTGGCGGCGCGGCCGTGTCACCGAGCGCGTCCTGACCTGGGTCACGCTCGCGGGCATGGCCACCCCGGTCTTCGTCATCGGCCTGCTGCTCATCATCCTGCTGGTGACCTGGCTCCAGATCCTGCCGTTCCCGGACTACGTGCCGTTCACCGACGACCCCGAGCAGTGGGCGTGGAACCTGCTGCTGCCGTGGATCTCCCTCGCGTTGTTCTCCGCCGCCCCGTACGCCCGGATGACCCGCGCCTCGATGCTGGACACGCTCGCCGAGGACCACATCCGCACCTTCCGCGCGTACGGGGTCGGGGAGCGGACGCTGGTCGGGCGGCACGCCCTGCGCGGCGCGCTGGCCCCGGTCATCGCCCTCGCCGCGCTCGACGTCGGCTCGATGTTCGGCGGCGCCGTCCTGACCGAGTCCCTGTTCGGCATCCCCGGAGTGGGCCGGGAACTCGTCGACGCCGTCAAGACCGTGGACCTTCCGGTCGTCGTCGGCCTGGTGCTCACCACCGGGTTCTTCGTCGTCCTCGCCAACACCGTCGCGGACGTCCTGCACGCGATGGCCGACCGACGGGTGGTGCTCGCGTGAGCCTGGTCGAAGTCTCCGGTCTCTCCGTCTCGTTCGGCGACGTGCGGGCCGTACGGGACCTGTCGTTCTCCCTCGAACCGGGCCGCGCGCTCGGCGTCGTCGGCGAGTCGGGGTCCGGCAAGAGCGCGTCGGCGTACGCGCTGCTCGGCCTGCATCGCGGTACGGGCGCCCAGGTCACCGGTTCGGTGAAGGTGGCCGGGGTGGACGTGAACGCGGCGGACGACGCCGAGCTGCGTTCCCTGCGCGGCGGCCGGGCCGCGATGGTCTTCCAGGACCCGCTGTCCTCGCTCGACCCGTACTACGCCGTCGGCGACCAGATCGCCCAGGTCTACCGGGTGCACCACCGGGTGTCCCGGCGCGCGGCGCGGGCGCGGGCCGTCGAGGTCCTCGAACGGGTCCGCATCCCGGACGCCGCGCGGCGCGCGCGGTCCAGGCCGCACGAGTTCTCCGGCGGCATGCGGCAGCGGGCGCTCATCGCGATGGCACTCGCCTGCGAGCCACAGCTCCTCATCGCCGACGAGCCGACCACCGCCCTGGACGTCACGGTGCAGGCCCAGATCCTCGACCTGCTGCACCAATTGCGTACCGAGACGGGAATGGGCCTGCTCCTCGTCACGCACGACGTGGCGGTCGCGGCGGAGTCGGTCGACGACGTGCTCGTCATGCGGTCGGGCGAGGCCGTGGAACGGGGGCCGGTCGGTGACGTACTGCTGGCGCCGCGCGAGCCGTACACGCGGGCGCTGCTCGCGGCGGTCCCCCGCATCGCGGCGGCTCCCGCGCCCAGGACGCCGCTCCCGGTGGCTGACGACGCGCCGGAACCGCCGCTGATCGAAGCCGTCGACGTCGTGCGGGTCTTCGGCAAGGGCGCGTCGGCCCACACCGCCGTCGACGGTGTCTCCGTCGCCGTCCGCCGGGGTGAGACCCTCGGCATCGTCGGCGAGAGCGGCAGCGGCAAGACCACGCTCGGGCGGATGCTCGTCGGGCTGCTCGACCCCACGTCCGGCAGCCTCTCCCGGCGGGGGCGCGTGCAGATGGTGTTCCAGGACCCGCAGTCCTCCCTCAACCCGCGCCGCTCCATCGGCGAATCGGTCGCCGACCCGCTGCGGGCGTCCGGCGAGCGCGACGAGGGTGCCATCCGCTCCCGCGTCGGGGATCTCCTCGAACGGGTCGGCCTCGACGCCGGGCTCTACGACCGCTACCCGCACGAGTTCAGCGGGGGCCAGCGCCAGCGGGTCGGGATCGCGCGCGCCCTGGCCGGGGACCCGGACCTGATCGTCTGCGACGAGGCGGTCTCCGCGCTCGACGTGACGACGCAGGCCCAAGTGGTCGCGCTGCTCGGCCGGTTGCAGCGCGAGCTGGGCCTGGCCCTGGTCTTCATCGCGCACGACCTCGCCGTCGTACGGCAGGTCAGCGACCGGGTCGCGGTCATGCGCGGCGGCCGGATCGTCGAGGAGGGCGACGCGGAGACGGTGTACGCGGACCCGCAAGACCCCTACACGCGGCAGCTCCTCGCGGCCGTCCCGGCGCTCGACCCGGCACTGGCGGCGCAACGCCGTTCGGAGCGGGCGGAGTTGGCGCCTTCAGTCTGATGGGCGGGGCGCCCCGGCCGTGCCGACCGCCTCAGCGGTACGGGGCACGGCCGGGGCCGCTCGCCGGGCGGCGGGACGCGGACCGGCTGCGGTGAGGAAGTCGGTCAGCGCGGCAGCGACGGCGCCGGGCTGTTCGTCGGGGATGAAGTGCCCCGCGTCCGGCACGACGACGCCTGTGGTGCGGTCGGCCCACGGTTCGAGCGAGGCCGCCATGTCGGGGATGGAGCCGTGGCTGCCGGAGATCCCGAGGAGCGGAACCGTCAGGCGCTGCCGGGCCAGCGCCTCGTGGTTCTTCCGCGCCGACTCGGCGGCGTCCCGGTAGTAGGCCAGGGACGCGCGCAGACCACCGTCGGCGGCCACGGACGCGGCGTACCGCTCGATGTCGGCGTCGTCGAAGGTGGCGGAGGAGCGGGTCTTGGCCTTCAGGAACCAGCCGACGTACTCCCGTTCACGGCCCGTGAGCAGCGTCTCGGGGAGGTCGGGCACGAGGTGGAAGGCGAAGTGCCACGTCTTGTACGCCTGTCCCGGGTCGGTCGGGACGGCGTCGGGCAGGGTGATGCCGGGTATGCCGGCGTCGAGCAGGGCCAGACCGTGCAGCGCGCTCCGGTACCGCAGGGCGAGGGAGAACGCGACCCAGGCGCCGATGTCGTGGGCGGCCAGCCAGTACGTCGAGACCCCGAGCGCCCTGACCGCGGCGTGGACGTGCGCGGCGACCGTGTGCGTGTCGTAGCTGATGTGCGGGCGTTTGGAGTGGCCCTGGCCCGGCAGGTCGAGCGCGACGACGCGGAAGCGGTCGGCGAGCTGCGGCATCACCTCGCGCCAGGCCCACCAGGTCTGCGGGAACCCGGCGAGCAGGACGACGGCCGGCCCGTCCGGCCTGCCGCCCTGGACCGCGTGGAGCCGGACGCCGTCCGCGTCGACCCAGCGGTGGGAGAAGCCGGCCAGGCCGGGCAGCGGCAGGCCGGGGACGGGGTTGCTCGGCTCGTGCGGGGCGCCTGCTGAGTCGTTCATGTCTCTCCTCCAGCCAACAGGTCCCGGTCGAGGACCCTGACGCGACCCTAGCCCATCTTGAACCGATCAGTTCAAGATGGGATGATGGTCCGCGGGACGACAGACCAGGAAGAGGCGCCCGCATGGCAGGCAAGAAGCAGTTCGACATCGACACGGCGCTCGACGCCGCGATGATCCAGTTCTGGCGGTCCGGCTACGCGGACACCTCGGTCGACGACCTGTCCCGGGCGACCGGACTCAACCGCAGCTCCATCTACTCCTCCCTCGGCGACAAGGACACGCTGTTCCTGCGCTGCCTCGAGCGCTACACCACGCGCTACGGCGGCAAGTACGACGCCGCGTTGTCCCGCGCCGCCGACGCGCCCCTGGCCGCCGCGCGGGCGTTCTTCGACATCACCCTGGACCGCATCGCGGACCCCGACCTGCCCGACGGATGCCTGGTCGCCCAGACCGTCATGGCGACCCCGGTCCTGAGCGCGAGCATCGCCGCACGGGCACGGGAGGCGATCGGCTTCCAGCACACCCGGTTGCGCGCCGCGATGAGCGCGGCCCGCCTGCCCGACGAGACCGCCGAGTCCTACGCGACCCACCTCGCCGCCGTCAACCAGTCCCTCGCCGTCATGAGCAGAGCCGGAACGAGCACCGAGCACCTGCGCGCCATCGTCGACGTGACACTGGACGCACTCGCCCGGAGCCTCGGTCCGGCCGACTGAAAGGCGGGCCCGGCCTCCTGCGCTCGTTGATGTCAGCGCTGGGTGGAGGGCGGCAACGGCAGTTCGGCGCGGATGTCGTCGGTGTTCCCGTCGGCGACAAGCAGCGCGCCATTTCGGCGCAGCGCGGCAAGTGCCGCCGTGTTGTGGGCCAGTGTGTCCGCGACGACCACCTGGGCGCCGGCTTCCGCGGCCTCTTCCAGGAGCAGGCCGAGCGCGGCGGTCCCCACCCCGTGGCCGCGCCATGAGCGGGCGAGCCACATGCCGGTCTCCAGGGCGTCGGGGCGGTCGCGGAGGGCCAGCCGGGCCGAGCCCACGATCCGTACGTCGTACGTGATCGCGAAGGTACGTTCCCGCAGGGGGCCCGTGAGTCCGGCGCGGCGGGCTCGATGCCACGCCCGGAAGGCCTCCCGACGCTCGGGGGTCCATCCCGGCGGACCCGCGACCGGCGGCATGACCTCCTCGGGCGTCGCGTCCTCCACGGCGACCGCGAGGAGTTCCTCCAGCGTCCCCTCGTCGACCTGTCGCAATGTCACCCGCCCGGTCATGCCGGTTCCTCCCACGCTGAGCGCCGCACACCGTGCGTCGATCCTCACGCGCTGTCCGGCGCGGCGCGAGCGGTTTTCCCGCGTCGCGGTCGGCGCCGGCCGGCGCCGAGAAATCGTACAAGTCAACCGTTCGCCCCAGGCTCGCGGTGTAGGAGGGTGAAACGCTGTTAGAGGCGGACGCTTCCGGTCATTGATCCCCGCATGAAGCAGACGACGCACGCGGCGCACGCCGTCCTCGTCCTGTCCTCCGCCACCCCGGCCACCCTCGCCCCCGCGGCTGTCCCCGCCGGGCGATCGGAGCCGCCGGGACCGGACGGCGAGCACGTATAGGCCGCGACGCCCGTCCCACCGCTTCCACCAGCCCGGTCGGCGCGCGGCGCGGGCCGCCCGTCGTGGCGGTGCCCGCACGCACCTCGTACCAACCGCCCGGTGGCAGGGCACGCCGCTGTGCCCGTGCGCCGGTCGCCCCACCACACGTCGACAAGCCGAGAGGTGGCCTCCATGGCCGACTTCGTCCCCCAGCCGCCCACCCGCAGGAACGCGCTCGGGCTCGCAGCCCTCCTCGCCCTGAACCTGGGGCTCCCGGCCTCGGCGGCGCGCGCCGCCACGACGGACGCCGGGGACGACGCGCTCGGGCGGTCCGCGCCGGGAACCGCCTGGCTGACCAAGGTCCGCCTGCGGCACGGCACCGTGATGCAGTCGTTCGCCTTCGACGAGGCACACCACTGCCTGTACGCGTTGCAGGTCATGCAGGGCGGTGTCCGGTTGCCGGGCGAGAAGCGCACGTACACGCACGACGAGCGCGCCCGCAACGGGGACCTGTGCCTCAACCGGCTGAACTACCGTGGCGTCCTCACCGGTTCCATGTTCCTCAAGGGCTTCGGTCACGGCGGGGCGATGGGCGTCGAGCGGCACGGCAAGGGCACCAGGCTGTGGACGGAGTGGGACGCGCATCCGGCCTCCGGCTACGGTCGTGGGGTCTGCGCGTTCCAGTTCGTCGACGGCCGCGTCCTCACCCGTCACAGCGGCCGTCTGGCCACCTACCACCCCGTGCCGGGCTCGACCAGCAACAGCGTCACCATCGACGGGGGCCGCCGCAGGCTCCTGCTGCGCTACAAGACGCAGGGCGGGCCGCGGTTCGCGGTGTACGACCTCGCCCGTTTCGTCGCCCGGGAGTTCCGCCCGCTCGCCGACTTCCCGCAGCCCGACGCCCATCTCGGCCTGCCGTTCCAGGGCATGGCGCTGACCGGCAACACGCTGTACCACCTCATGGGCAGCGGCTACGGCCCCCACAACCCCCCGGCGTCGGGCGGCAACACCTACCTGGGCCGCGTCAACTGGCAGACCGGCGTCTCGCAGGTGGACTTCCCGGACCGTACGGCACCGCACCTGAGCCCGCGCGAGCCGGAAGGGCTCGCCGTACGGCACAGCAACCGGCGCCTCTACCTGGGGTTCACGCAGGGAGCGCCGGGCCACAGGCGTTTCTCCCTCTACTCGAAGGGGTTGTAGTCCGCCGCGTCCGGCTCGGTCAGAGGATCCGGTCGACCAAGTCGTCGACGTAGTCCGGGGTGAGGCCCATGCCGAAGAGGACGCGGATGTACATGGGGGCCAGGACGTGGTCCAGGAAGTCGAGCGCGTCGGGGGGGTTCTCGCCGCGGTCGTGTGCGCGGTCGAGCATGGACTGCAGTTGCCGGGTGCGTTCGGCGCGGAGGGCGTCGCGCGCCCGCACGCCGTCCTCGCCGGTGCCGGAGAGGGCGAAGGCGAGGCGCAGGAGCGCGAGGCCGTCGGGTCCGGTGATCTCCCGGGCGACGTTCGCGGCGTAGGTGCGCAGGTCGCCGTCGAGGCTCCCGGTGTCGGGCATCGGCGACTGCGCGTTGAGGCGGCTCAGCGTGACGTCGCTGAGCAGCGCCTCCAGGCTGCCCCACCGGCGGTAGACGCTGCTGTCGGCCACGCCCGCGCGGGTCGCGATGTCGCGGACGGTGAAGTTGCCGTAGCCGCGCTCGTTGACGAGGTCGGTGACGGCTTGGTGCACCTGCGCGGCGACGCGGGCGCTGCGTCCGCCGGGCCGCCGGGATCGCTCTGACTCGCTCATGGTCACCACCTTAACGCAGTAGGGAGTTGCGTTTGCGCGACGTCGGCCTTACAGTCCTTAACGCAGCCGTCGGCTGCTTTAAGGACGCTCTGAGGCTGACCACATCGGCTTGGAGCGGCCGACCGACAAGCGAGAGGAACCCCATGACCGCATCACCCGCGGCGCCCGCGGCACCTGTAGGCAGTCGCCCGAACCGGGTCGTCCTGCTCACGGTGGCCTGCCTGGGTCAGTTCATGGTCCTGCTCGACAACACGATCGTCGGCGCCGCGCTGCCCGACATGCGGGACCGGCTGAACACCGGGCTGACCGGCCTGCAGTGGATCGTCGACGCGTACGTCCTGCTGGTCGCCATGCTGTTGCTGTCCGGCGGCGTCTTCGCCGACCGGTTCGGCCGCAAGCGGGTCTACCTGACCGGCGTCGCGGTCTTCACCGCCGCCTCGCTCGTGTGCAGCCTCGCGCCCTCGCTCGGCTGGCTGATCACCGGCCGGGTGCTTCAGGGCATCGGCGCCGCCGCGCTCAGCCCCGCCTCGCTCGCCCTGCTCGCCGCCGCCTACCCCGTACCCCGGGAACGCGTCAAGGCGATCGGGCTGTGGGCCGGGCTCAGCGGCATCGGCCTGGCCGCGGGCCCCGTGGCCGGCGGCGTACTGACGGAGGCCTTCGGCTGGCCCGCCATCTTCCTCGTCAACCTGCCCATCGGCGTGCTCCTTCTCCTGCTCGGTCTGCGCTGCCTCGAAGAGACCCGCAATCCGCACGCCCCCGCGCTCGACGTCCCGGGCACGGCACTGTCGGTCTTGGCGGTCGGCGTGCTGACGTACGCACTGATCGAGGGCGGCGCCCGGGGCTGGACGTCACCGCTGATCCTCGGCGCTTTCGCCATCGCGGCGGTCCTGCTCGCCGCCTCCGTCACCGTCGAGGCGCGTCATCCCGCTCCGATGCTGCCCCTGCGACTGTTCCGGCAGCGCCTGTTCACCGTCTCCAACACCGCCATGGTCGTGACGGGGTTCGCGTTGATGGGTTCCTCGTTCTTCTTCTCCCAGTTCTTCGTGTACGTACAGGGCAGCTCGATCCTGCGCGCCGGACTGCAGACGCTGCCCGTCTCCCTCGCCATGGTGGTCGTCAGCCCCTACGCGGGCCGGCTCGCCGCGCGGTACGGGTTCCGCGTCGTGGTCACCGTCGGCCTGGCCCTGGCAGGACTGGGGCTCCTGGCGCTCGGCACGGTGCACGCCGACACCGGTTACGGAAACGTGTGGTGGCGCCTCGCCGTCGTCGGCACCGGCTTCGCCCTGACCATGTCGCCGCTGACGGGAGCCGCCATCCAAGCGGTCAGCCCGCACGAAGGCGGCCTCGCCTCGGGCATCAGCAGCACGACCCGGCAGATCGGCGCGGTGCTCGGCGTGGCGTTGCTCGGCGCCGTCGTCCGCACCCGGCAGTCGGGCGGCGCCTCCTTCGAAGCGGGCCTGAACAGCGCCTTCCTCGCCGCCGGAGCCGTCACGCTGGCCACCGCCGTGTTCACCGGCCTGTGGCTGGCGCGATCCAGGCCCGAGGAAAGCCCCACCGGCCCGCTTACGGTCACCGCCCCGAACGAGGCGGCGGCGCACAGCCGTTGACACCGCCGGGCCGACACCTCTGCCGCCAGACATAGTGACCGGCGACGGGACGACCGGCGATCCCGACCACCCACGGGGCACGTAAGATCCACTTCCCGTGAGCAGCAACACGATCCGCTTAACCGACCCGCCCCGCAGGGCCGCCGCCGTCGCCGCCAGAGCCCGGTCCGTCACGGACGCCCGCTGGTTCGCCGTCACCGTCTTCGCGGTGATCCTCGCCAACGCGGCGGTCCTCGGCATCGAGACCTACAGCGGCGTCAGCGACCGCTTCGACGACGAGTTGAAGGTGGTGGAACACGCCTTCCTGACCGTCTTCACGGCGGAGATCCTCCTGCGGATCGCCGCACACGCCGACCGCCCGCGCGCCTTCTGGCGCGACCCGTGGAACCTGTTCGACGTGGCGGTCGTGGTGTGCGCGTTCCTGCCCGTCGTCCGCGAGAACGCCACCGTGCTGCGCCTGCTGCGGCTCGCCCGCGTGCTGCGCGCCGCCCGCTTCCTGCCCCAACTGCGCATCGTGCTCGTCGCGGTGGGCCGCAGCCTGCCCGGCACGGTCAGCTTCCTGCTCGTCGGCGGTCTGCTGCTGTACGTGTACGCGATGGTGGGCTGGGTCTTCTTCGCCGCCGCCGACCCCGAGCACTTCGGCTCCATCGGACGCGCGGTGCTCACCCTCTTCCTGCTCATGACGCTCGACGGCCTCGGCGACGCGGTCCGCGCCGGCCTCGAGATCTCCCGCTGGAGCATCGTCTACTACGCCTCCTACGTCCTCATCGCCTCCTTCGTCCTGGTCAACGTCCTCATCGGCGTCGTCATCAACTCCCTCGACGAGGCCCGCACCATGGAGGAACCCACCACCGAGGCGACTCCGCCGCCGCCCCCACCGGCCACGCCTCCCACCCTCTCGGAAGACGAACTCCGCCAGCGCATCACCACGGCGCGCAGAGCGCTGGACGAGCTTGAGGAAGGCTTGGCGAGCCTCTCCGCACCGCGCTGACGGCTAGGGCCGCGTAAGGCGTGCGGGATTTGAAGAAGGACCAGCCGAAAGCGGCGTTCAGGGCGAGGTTGGTCGTCAGGGCGCGGGTCCAGCCGCGGCGCTCGTCCCGGGTCGCGCGGTGCAGGACGCGGCCGCCGGCGGCCGCGATGGAGACGTACAGCGGTGTCCAGACCGCGCCGAAGGCGGCCGGGGGCGGTTGCCACGGCGGCTTGCTCAGGGAGCGGTACCAGGCGTTGTCCGGATCGATGCCGAGCGACCCCGTCAGCGCCGCGGCCGCCACGCCCGCGCTCACGGGGACGTAACTGCGCATGGCGTCCAGCGTCGGCCGTGCTGCCGACGGCTGGGACAAAGCAGTCAGTAGCCTCATGCCCCACGGGTTCCCCGCGCTCGGCCCGCCACTCAGTCCGTACGAGGGTCAGGGCCCGAGGCCGCTTTGCGGCGGCGACGGTAGGCCGTGGCGTTGGCCCGGCTGCCGCACGACAGCTTGTCGCACCAGCGGCGGCTCCCGGCGCGTGACCGGTCCAGGAAGAGCCGGGTGCAGGTCGAACCGGCGCAGGGACGTACGAGATGCCGGTCGTCGCCGCCGAACAGTTCACCCGCCCTGGTCGCAACGGTGGCCATGACCTGCTCGATGTCGCCCCGACGTTCGACCCGGCCCAGCGCTTGGAGGGCGACGGTGACCTGGGGGCCGGAGGCCCGTTCGCGGATGAGCCGGACGTCGGCCGCGTCGGCCTGTGCGCCGCGCTCCGCCGCGACGGCCGTGCGGTAGACGGCCTCGCGCAACAGCAGGGCGCGTTCGAGCGCCGCGCGGGTCACCTGCCCCGGGTCGTCGGTCAGCCCGGCCTGTACGGCCCAGGCGGCGAGATCGGCCGGCTCCGTGAGCAGCTCGATGGGATAGCTGGTGCGCCAGGTCAAGGTCGCGGCGAAGTCCAGGGCCACGTGATCGCTGACGAAGGTGAAGTGCACGGGTTCAGTGTGGCGTCCACCGGCATGCGATCGCAAGATCGTGGAATCAGACCCTTGACCGATGACGCCGGATCGCCCGAAGCCCCGAGTGACCCGGCGCCCCTCTCTCCCCGCCCGCATCCGCTCGCGCCACCCGTCCCCGGTGCCACGCACCGCCTGGTAGGAGGGCACATGAGTACGTCCCCACCATCCGCCTCCACCCCTTCCACGGCCCCCCGGCTCATCCACTACTTAGACGCCATTTCAGTTGGCTGGATCTTGCGGCAGTCTGGGGTGATGACTGCTGCGCTTGTCGAGCGGATGGCGCCGGAAGAGTTGTGGACGTTGT
>NZ_JBEYWV010000033.1:0-118677 GCF_040644575.1 Streptomyces sp. NPDC046939 | reverse complement strand
CCGTCCACGCTGACCGCCTGGGAATCGGACCGCGACCCGTCGGGCGAGGTCCGCACGAAGTACGCGTACTTCTTGGAGGGCCTGAGCAAGAAGCTCGCCGGACAAGAGCAGCCGGAGCCTGCACCGACTGCGGGCCAGGACGGCGATGCCGCCAACACCAACGCCGCGGACGACGACGTCGAAAGCCTGGCCGTACCCGAACCCTACGTGCTGTGCGGGGAGGCGGCGGTCCAGCGGGCCGCCGGTTTCACCCAGCACCCGGACCCGGCGGACCGCGGCACAAGCACACAGCCACAGCCACCGGCGCCAGTACCGGCAGCAGGAGAGGCAACCGCACCTGCCACGAACAAGCAGTCGGCGCGCCCGGCGGCGAGTCGTCAGCCTTCAGGCCGCTCCGCCGGGCGTTTCAGCCGTCGCCTCCGAACCCGTCACCCTCATCGCGCACCGCGTGACCGCCGCCCTCGCCGGTGATGTCGAGGCGGCCACCCTCGGGCGATGCGCGCCCCGGCCCGGCCCGCGAGGGCCAGACCGACTGCGGCCAGGGTGAACCGCAACCACTCGGTCCGCTGACCGTACCGGCGTGTCAAGCAGGTATCTGTTCGACGAAGGTACGGCGTGCGTAACCCGAGTCACCGCAGGTGAACCGACGGGCCCTCAGCTGGAGAACAACGCTTCGACCCGACACCGCAGAGCGGGCACCCGGCGCCGACCGCGATGCATTGCGCATCAACACGCACTGTTTCGATGTTCCCGTACACCGACAGCACCACGATGTCCGCGATGGACGGGAACAAGAACTCCTTCAGCCGGAGCGCAACCGCTTCCATGCCCCTGAACTGTCGACGCAACTGCCCTGCCCAGGCACCACCTTCGGGAGCCAGAACCGCTGGAAGCGAACGAAGCCACCCTTACGGGGCTTCTCCCATGACCAGGACTCTGGTTCCTGGTTCCAACGGGCGCCAGCGGTGCGGGCGCTGGGCCGTGATGTAGAGGGTGTCGCCGCTCTCCAGGAGGTGGCGCGCGCCGTCCACCTCGACCTCGGCGCTGCCGTCGGCCACGTAGAGGATCTCGTCGCCCGCGTGGCGGTACGCGCGGTCCCAGTCGTGGTCGCCGGTGAACTCCAGTGCGTGCAGGCGCTGGTGGCCGCGGACGAGGGGGCGGGCGCCGCCCTCCGTCGCGGGAGTGTCCGCCGCGCGGACGACGTCGACCGGGCGGGGCGCCTCGGCGGCGGCGAGGAGTTCGACGGCCGTGCTGTCGAGCGCGTCGGCGATGCGTTGCAGCGAGGCCATGCTCGGGCGCGAGCGGCCGTTCTCGACCTGGCTCAGGAAAGGCACGGAGACGCCCGCGCGGCGTGCCACCTCGGCGAGCGTCAGCTCCAGGGCGCGCCGTCTGCGCCGGATGCCCGGTCCCACGTTCATGAACTTGTAACGCCCTTTCGCCTTGTCCCCTGTTCCCGAGCAGCCTAACGCCGTGCTTAACTCGTTAACTGTTACTTAAAAAAGTTAACCACCACAGGGAGGGCCGCCATGGCTCGTGTGGACCAGAACCAGCGGCGCCGTCGCGGCACCGGCCTGATCGCCCTCGACGAGGACGCCGCGTACCCCGGGTACACACTGTTCGCGCCGCTGACCGGCACCGGCGAGGTGTACCTGATCGACCTGCGCGGCGAGGTCGTGCACCAGTGGAACCTGCCGCACCGTCCCGGCCGGCACGCCCGCATCCTCGCCAACGGCAACCTCGCCTACAACGGCGTCCTGCCGGGCGAGCCCGCCCTGTTCCCCATGTGGCACAAATACCGTGGCGGTTCGATGCAGGAGATCACCCCGGACGGCACGGTCGTGCGTGAGCACCGCGACCCGCTCCAGCACCACGACGCCCACCACTACGGCGACGGGCGCCTCCTCTACACCGCCCTCGAACCGCTCACCGGGGACGCCGCCGCGGCCGTGCGCGGCGGGGTGCCCGGGTCCGAGGCGGGCGGCGACACGGTGTGGGCCGACACGATCGTCGAGGTCGACGCCGAGGGGAAGAGGACCTGGGAGTGGAAGGTCTCCGAGCGCCTCGACCGCGCGGACTTCCCCCTCCACCCGGACTACGCGCGCGAGCACTACCCGCTGATCAACAGCGTCCTTCCGCTCGCCGACGGGAACATCCTGGCGAGTTTCCGCTCCGTGTCGGCCGTGGTCGTCATCGACCGCGCCACCGGCGACATCGTCTGGCGCTCCGAGCCGGGTGTCGTCTCGCAGCAGCACTGCCCGACCGAGCTGGCGAACGGCAACTTCCTCGTCTTCGACAACGGCGTCTTCCGGCCGCGCTGGGACGTGCCGTTCAGCCGCGTCATCGAGATCGAGCGCTCCAGCGGCAAGGTCGTATGGGAGTACCACGACCCGGCGCGCGAGGCGTTCTTCGCACCGTTCATGGGCAGCGCCCAGCGCCTGCCGAACGGGAACACGCTGGTCACCGACTCTCCCGCGGGCCGCCTCTTCGAGGTGACCGAGGACGGCTACCTCTGCTGGGAGTACGTGGTTCCGTTCTTCGGCGGCTACCAGGAGGCGGAGGTCCGCAAGCTGTTCCCCTCCGAGCCCAACGCCGTCTTCCGCTCCTACCGCTACTCCGCCGCCGAGCTGCCCTGGCTGACCCGGTGACCGCCACGGCGCCGCCCCGCGGGGAGCCGGTCGACGAACGGCTGCCGCTCCAGCGCCTCCTGCCCCTCGCCTGCCAGCACCTGCTCGCGGGCGTGGCCGCGCCCGTCTCCTCCGTCATCCTCATCGCGACGACGCTGAAGCTGCCGACCGGACAGACGGCCTCGCTGCTCAGCGCCACGCTGGTGCTGTGCGGGATCGGCGCGCTGCTCCAGTCCCTCGGCGTGCGGGCGCTGCGGGTGGGCGCGCGGCTGCCGTTCCTGATGCTGCCGGGCGGCGCCGCCGTGGCGATCTTCCTGCAGATCGCCCAGGAGTACGGCCCGGCGACGGCGTCCGGCTCGGTCCTGGTCGCGGCGGCGTTCCTGCTCTGCGTGCTGCCGTTCTACGGGCGACTCGTGCGGCTGTTCCCGCCGCTGGTGATGGGGACGACGGTCGTGCTCATCGGCATCAACATGATCAAGGTGACGGCGCCGATGGTCGCCTCGGGGCCGGGGCTCGGCTTCGCCACGCTCGGGGTCATCGCCGTCTTCTTCCTCGTCCTGCGCGGCGTGTGGCGGCAGATGGCGGTGCTGCTCGGCCTCGTCGGGGGCACACTGATCGCCGTTTTGACCGGCACCGAGCTGCGCGTCGCGCACGGCGGCACGTTCGCCCTGCCGGACCTCTTCCCGTACGGCGCCCCGCACTTCGACCTGCTCGCCGCCGTCCCGCTCCTTGTCTTCGCCCTCGCCTCGCTCGCCGAGGCCACCGGTCAGACGGTCCTCAACAGCGAGGCCGTCGGCCGCGCCCCCGACCCGGGCCGCGACGTGCCGCGCATCGCCCGCGCCGACGCCCTCGTCTCGCTCGGCTCCGGGATCTTCGGTACGTCGCTGATGGTGACCAGCGCTGAGAACATCGGCATCGTCCAGCTCACCCGTGTGCGCAGCCGGTTCGTGACGGCGGCGGCCGGAGTCCTGCTGATCGTGTGCGGGCTCCTGACGCCGCTGACCCGGCTGCTCGCGGCGATCCCCGAGCCGGTGGTGGGCGCGGCGGGCCTGGTCATCTACGCGGTCATCGCTGTGATGGGCTTTGGAATGCTCTCCCGTACCGACCTCTCGCACGGCACCGACAGCGTCGTCATCGCGCTCGCCCTGGTGGCCGGCATGCTGCCGATCGTCGCGCCGGAGATGTACGCGGACCTGCCGTCGTGGGCCCGCACCTTGTTCGGCAGCGCCATCGCGGCGGGCGCCATCGCGGCGGTGGTGCTCAGCGCGGTGTTCCGGCTCTTCGGCCCGGCGCCCCTGTCCGGCTCGGACGCTCCCGGCGTTCCCGGCGCTCCCGGCGCTCCGCCAGGAGCCGGGACCCCGTGAGGCGGTCGCCGAAGAAGTCGTCCGGGTTGGTCAGAACGCAGGTCTCCATCGACAGGCAGCCACAGCCGACGCAGTAGTCCGTCAGGTGGTCCCGCAGGCGCCTCAACTGCCTGCTGCGCTCGTCGAGTTCCTCGGGCAAGGCTTGCGCTGCCGGTCACGGACAAACCGGGAGGACAAGGGCCGGCCAAAGGGCAACCGGGCGCCGGTGGGGGGTGGCGATCAGACAGCGGACAAGGGGTGGCTTCACACGGTGGCTCCGGCTCGCACGCGCACCAGCGTGCGAGCCGCGATGCGCCCCCGACCCGCCCTGGCAGGCCGGAGAGAGCCGAGACACCGATGCCCAACGAGTCCACCGCGCCCACCCCGCACCCCTCCTCACCCGCCGTCGGCCCCCCCCTGTGACAGCCGGCCCCGCTGCACGCCCCGCGGCGAACCCTGCTCCCGGCCCCGTAGCTCTTGCCCGCCGACTGGGTGTTGTCCCTGGTCGGCCGCACCCACCACGCGCAGCACAGCTACTGGTACTGCACCCCGGCGGGCGGACGGCGGCGCGCGCGTGCTTGGGGTTCGGTGTGGCCGCGGGCGTCGTTCTCGTGGCGCGTCGGCCGGGGCCTCCGCGCTCGCGGCCCGGCAAGCGGGCGGTGAAGGGAGTAAGCCGGGCATCGAGTGGGTGGCTTTGTTCTTGTGGTGCGAGGCGAGAGTGCCTCTGGTCCGTCAGGCGGAAACCTCCTGACCTGCACCGCACCAGGTCCGTCGCTGGCGGGCGACCACGCTGCCGACCATCTCCACTAGAAGTGGGACAGAACCCGACTTCGGGAGGTACTTCCGTCTGACACTGTTCGCTTGCGGCAGCACAGTCGCGGCAACTCCGCGCCCGTCGCGCTGACCGTTGCCGCCCTGCGTGTCACGAACGATTGCGGGGTCTCACCGTGAGCGGCTGCCGGTCGCCGCGTTCGCTCCCCGGCGGGCGTGCCGGTTCAGCCGAGCTCCGAGCGCTTTTCGAGGCGGGTGCCGTGGCGCCGGGTGACCGACATCAGAGTGCTGGGTTCGTCCAGCTCTATGCGGTGCCAGCGGCCACGCGGGACGATGCCCGCGGTGCCGGCGGATACGCGCACCATGTCTTCAGTGTCGTCGGCTTCCGTGGGGCGGAAGTAGATGCGGAATCCGCCGCTCAGGCAGCACACAGCTTCGTCGGCCTCGGGGTGCATCTCCCAGTGATCTCCGTGGACGTCGGCGTCGGTCTTCACATGGAACGTGGCGATGTGCCAGGCCCCCGGATCAGTGGGTGCCGTGCGCCGGCCGGCGGCATGGATGCCGCCGCCAGGGTTGATGTGAAGGGCAGTGGCGGAGAGGTCCACGGGTGTGACCGACGTGGTCGTCATGACGAGGTTCCTTCCAGTTGTTGTTCTACGGCGGCGGGCGGCTGCGGTGCCGGCGACGCGGGACGGGTGCGGGGCAGGGCGACGATCGCCACTACTGCCGCGAGGGCGAACAAGGCGGCGGCGATGACCAGGCCCAACGCATAGCCGTCGTTGAGCGCGACTGGGCCGGTGGCAGTACCGGTGTGCTGGGCGGCGATGGTGGCCAGTACGGCCAGGCCGATGCAGCCGCCGAGTTGGCGGGAGCTGTTCATGAGGCCGGAGGCCATGCCTGCCTCGCGGGCGGCGACGCCGGTGGTCGCGGCGGCGACGATCGGGGCGATGACGAGGCCGACACCGAGCCCGGTGACGATGCAGGGGCCGAGGACGTCGGTGAGGAAGCTGCCGTCGGGGCTGATGAAGGCGAACCAGCCCAGGCCTGCGGCGGCGAGGAGCGCCCCGGGCACCAGGACTGTGCGGGGTGTGTGCGCCGCGGTGATTTTGGTCGCGACGATACTGCCCGCGATCAAACACCCGGAGAAGGGCAGGAACGCGGAGCCGGTCGCCGCCGGGCCCATCGCAAGGACCTGCTGCATGTACAGGGACACGAAGTAGAAGGCCGCGAACTGGCCGGCAGTGGAGAAGAACACCAGCACGTTGGCGCCGGCGACCCAGCGACTGCGCAGCAGGCCGAGCCGCAGCAGGGGCGCGGAGGCCCTGGATTCGGTGATGACGAAGCCGGCGAGAAGGACGGCCGCGGCGGTGAGCATCCCCCAGGTCTCGGGCGCCCCCCAGCCTTGCGTGTCGGTGCGAACGACCGTGAACACCAGCAGTCCCACGCCCCCGGTGGCCAGGACGGAGCCGAGGACATCGAGACGGTCGCGGCGTGCGGGGCGGGTGTCGGCGGGTACGCCGACCGCGACGAACGCGAGGGCCAGCGCGACGATGGGCAGATTGATCAGCATCACCCAGCGCCAGCCCGCGTACTGGGTCAGCAAGCCACCGGCCAGCACGCCCAGCGCACCGCCCGCAGCGTTCACCCCGCTCCACACACCGAGTGCGCGGACGCGCTGCGGGCCCTCGGTGAACGTGGTGGTGAGCATGGCCAGCGTGGCCGGGACGGCCGCAGCGGCGCCCAGGCCCTGTCCGGCCCGGGCGGCGATCAGTTGCCAGGGCTCCTGGGCCAGGCCGCCCGCGAGCGAGCACAGGCCGAACATGATCAGGCCGATGACGAAGAGCCTGCGGCGACCGAACAGGTCGCAAGCGCGGCCGCCGAGCAGCAGGAAGCCGCCCAGCGTGAGCGCGTACACGTGCACGACCCAGGACAGGTCGACCGGGGCAAAGCCCAGCGCGGTGCGCATCGCGGGCAGTGCAACGTTGACGACGGATAGATCCAATGCGACGGCGAACTGGGCGACGGCCACGGCCGCCAGCACCACGCCGGCTCTCGGCTGCGCGTTTCTGTACATGTAAGAAAAGTAGCCCCGGAAGACCTCCGCTGTCGACATCTGGGGGATGATGAAGCCATGCCACAACCATCCGCATCGCGCAAACCCCTGGGGCGCCCCCCTCGGATCTCCCGAGAGGAGGTCGTCGCCACCGCCCGCCGAATCATCGCGGCGGACGGCGTGGACCGGTTGACCATGCGGCGGCTGGCCACCGAGGTCGGCAGCACACCGATGGCGCTCTACCACCATGTGCGCAACAAGGAGGAGCTGCTCGTCCTGCTCCTGGACGACTACGCCACGCATGCCCTGCGCCGCCCGGATCTTCCTGCCGAACCCCGCGAGCGGGTCGTCACGGCAGCGGCCGCGCTCCACGGGGCGCTCGCCGCCTGTCCCTGGATCGTGGAGGTACTGACCTCCGACGACCTCATGTCCGTGTCCGCGCTCTGGTTCGTCGAGCAGATCGTCGACGGCCTGGCTGACTGCGGACTGACCCCGGAGCAGGCGGTGCACGGATACCGCACCATCTGGTACTACACCGTCGGCGAGATCGTGGTCCGCGCAACGGCGGCCCGACGGCGCAGGGACGGCGACCGCCCCACCTACCGCGAGCAGGTCTTCGCCGACATCGATCCGGACGAACTGCCTCGCCTGTCCCAGGTCGCCGACCGCTGGGCCCCCCTGACCGCCGAGAACACCTACCTCGACGGCCTTCGCTCGCTCGTACAAGGCCTGCTCGTCACGCGTTGACCACCGCGAGCGAGGAACCCGCAGCTGGATGACTGCTCAACTCCTGCGTCCCAGCCGCCCGCGCGACTCTGACGCAGTCCACCCGGCAACCGCGCCGCGGGGCGAAACGCAAGCAGCGTTCGAATCCGCGACGCGCTTGGGTGCCTCTCGAAGTCGTGAACATGTGCTGTTCGTTCTCAGGCTCTGGTCAACTTCTTGTGGTGCGGTAACACGCTGTTCTCTCTCGGGCCGCCTGCTGGGATGATCGCCTCATGTTTCAAGCTGGGGGCTGGGCCTGTCATGAGCGAGTCGTCGCCGGAGGTGCTTGAGGTCCTGGAGGCTTCGGGATGGACGGCGGGCAGGCGGGTCGACACGACCGGCTGGCGGTCCATGTCCGAAGCGGTCGGCATCGTCATGCACGACGCTGCGGAGAGGTTTCTCCAGGAGTTCGGAGGGCTGAGCGTGAACATCGGCGGCCCGGGAGTCAGTCGTGCCCGGAACCATTCGAGCTGGACCCGGAGCTGGCATGGAGAGAGGATGACCGGTTCGCCGAGTGGAGCGATTCCTTGGGGAGACGTCTCTTCCCGCTCGGCGAGCTCGATCACGGCCGATTCTTTCTCGGTATCGATGAGGACAGTGAGATCTACCTGGTCGAAACCTGGGTCGCCAGCTTCGGTCCGATGCCGCACGCCCTCGAAAATCTGATCCTCGGCGTGAAGCCCCGCAGGATTCACGACGACACGTCGCCCAGGTCAAACGGCTCGTGTTCGACCCACTCACCGCCGCCCAGCGGCGCCACCTCACCACCGCGCTCACCCGCGTCGCCGCCACGCTGCGCCAGGAACTCGACAGGGGGGGGTGAGTGCCGCCTCGGACGAAGTCCTCTCACCAGGCTCGGATCTCCACCGATCCACTGAGGAAGGAAGGGCTGATGCGTTCGAGGCGGGCAAGATGAGTCGGCGTGCCTGTCCTGGTGCCTGACGAGCTACCAGCCCGGCTGGAAGCTAGGGACGCAACTTCAGATGATCAAGGTTGCTGAGACCGAAGATCGACCTGGAGTCGCGTCCGCGTGACATCCTCCCTGCTCAACGTCCTCGCGCGTTACTGCGAAGACGCAGATGCGTCCTGCCCGCCGGTCGTACCTGCCGACCTGGCCTCGCTGGCCCAGGTCCCGGCCGCGGTTCCCGACCCGCGCAGAGTGCGAGGCCGCCGCTACCGGCTCGGGGCGCTGCTGGGCCTGTGTCTGGTGGCGGTGCTGGGCGGCGCGCGCTAGCTCGGGCAGAGCGCCCGGTGCGCCGCCGAGGCCGACCTCGAAGTCCGTGCCGAGCCGGGCCTGTTTCGTGCGGTCCCCAACGCCTCCACGCTGGGACGGCTGCTGGCCCGCCTGGACGGCGACGCGCTCGATGATGCCGTCGGTACCTGGATCCCCCGCCACGCCACCGACCCTGTCACGGACGAGAACGCCCTGGTCGGACTTGCTGTGGATGGCAAGGCGGTGCGCGGGTCACGCACCTCGGATACCGCCGCGGTCCACCTGCTGTCCGCCGCCCTGCACCGCAGCCAGACAGTCATCGCCCAGCGCCAGGTGGTCGCCAAGAGCGATGAGATCCCGGCCCTGGCCCCACTGCTCGCCCGCTTCGACCTGCGCGGCGTGGTTCGTCATCGCCGACGCCATGCACACCCAGCGCACGACTGCGACGGAGATCCTCGCCGTCGGTGAGCACTATCTTCTGGTCGTCAAGGGCAACCAGAAGAACCTGCACAAGCAACTGCGCCGCCTGCCCTGGCGGCAGATCCCGCTGCTGGACCGCGCCCGCATCACCACCCACGGCCGGCGCGAGGTGAGGCACCTGAAGGTGTGCACCGTCCAGGTCGGCCTACTCTTCCCACACCTGTCCAGGCCGTCGAGATCAAGCGGCGCCGCGTCAGCAGGAAGACCGGCAAGATCCAGACGAAGACCGTCTACGCCGTCACCAGCCTCACTTCCGACCAGGCTTCCCCCGCCCGCTTGGCCCAACTGGTCCAAGGGCACTGGTCGGTCGGTGGAGGCACTGCACCACATCAGAGACGTGACCTTCACTGAGGACGCCTCCTGCGTGCGCACCGGCAACGCGCCCCGCGTCATGGCCACCCTGCGCAACCTCGCCATCGGCCTGATGCGCCAGGCTGGCTGGGCCAACCTCGCCGCCGCAGCCGATCACTATCGGTCACGCCACCGCACTCCTCAAGATCACCCACTGAGAACGCAACAGCCCTGGGGCCTGGGGTTAGATTCCCCGCATGTCTTCGCATCTCAGTCGTGGTGCTTCGGGAGCCCTGCGACGTTTCGCTGGGCGGCTCACCCGGGGATCGGTGGGCCACCCGTTGCTGGAAGGGATCGACTACTGGGAGGAGTTGCGCGAGTCGCCCTCCCAGATGGAGATCTGCGTCGCGATCTTCGCGAACGTCCTCGAACTGGACGAACAGGGAGAACCGGTCAACGAGAAGTACGCGGAGCGCCGGGCTGCTGTCTGGCTCTACCGATACTGCACCGGGAAGCTGCCCCCGGGAGAGCCGGACATCGAGTCGTGGGAATGCCACCTTCATTAACCGTTGATGTGCGGTGTCATTGCAGTGCGACAGGGCCTGCCCTCGTCCCCCCGCTCGGTGGGCCTATCCGGTCAGAGCGGGGCTATGCAGGCGGGCGATGCCGAGGATGGCGGCGTGGTGGACTCCGTCGCCTTTGACCGCATCATCGACCACCTCGCACCCTCGCTCGCACCCCAGCGGGGCAAGCGGTTTCGCACGGACACCGTTCTGAATCGCGGACGGCACCCCCTGATCCTTGGACATCGTTTCTTTTGGTCGTCAGTTCAGTGTGAGAGCCTCCGCGCATGAGCTACGACCTGGCTGTTTGGGAAGGGGAGCGACCGGCGGACGACAAGATCGCCCGCCACGTATCCAACAAGCCGACCAGTGGACGACGCAGCAGTGAGGGGATCTGGTGACCATCCGCTACACCACAGGCGACGCGGCCGCCCCGCCGGGCGCCGGTACGCGCATCATCGCGCACGTCTGCAACGACATCGGCGCCTGGGGCCGCGGCTTCGTCAGGGCTCTCTCCGAGCGCTGGCCCGAGCCGGAGGCCGCCTACCGCGCCTGGTACCGCGACCGGGCCGGCAACGACTTCCGCCTCGGCGCCGTGCAACTGGTGCCGGTGAACGAGGGCCTGTGGGTCGCCAACATGATCGGCCAGCACGGCATCCGCCGGGCAGGCGGACAGCCACCCGTCCGCTACAACGCCATCGACGAAGCCCTCGGCGCCCTGGCTGAGTGCACGATCCAACTGGGGGCCTCGGTACACATGCCGCGCATCGGCTGCGGCCTGGCAGGCGGACGCTGGGAAGAGATCGAACCCCTGCTGGACAAGCACCTCTGCGCGCGCGGGATCGATGTCACCGTGTACGACCTGCCCACCTGACCGACGCCCCCATGCCAGACTGAACCCGCGCCCCGCCTCTCATCCCCCGTGGAGGCGGGGCGCACCCGTGCTACAACCCCGTCTGCCGTGCCGTGACCGTGCAAGTCACGTCCACGAAGACGTTGCGGGCCACGTCGCCGACTGAGCTTGCCACCTGTGGAGGGGTCCACGAACGTGGCTGGGGACCATGCGGGGAGCAGATCGGTTGGTGAGTTTCGGAGGACGATGAGGCGGGACCATCCCTGCGGGCGGGAAGGGGCCGCGCGTGCTTGACACAATGTCATGAACCCGCTCTCGGGCTTCGGTGCCGGTGATCGGGGGCGAGCAGGAGTCATGCAGGGAGTGCAGTTCGCTGTCACATGATGTGACACTCCACCACTGGCTGCCGCGGCGATGATTGTCTGGGCGCCGATCCAATCCGACGGGGAGGCGGAAACGGTCGTTTACGCCCCACGGCCTGATCCAATGATCCGAGCCGGGCATAGCGACGCAAATCGGTACGCCGATCCAATCGGATCCGATCCGCATTTACGCCTCCCCATTTCGCCCCCATACGGTCGGGGTCCGAAGTCGCGTCAGGCTATTGACGAGGGGGCACTACGTGACGGACCACCTGTACCTGCGGCACTTCACCGAACGGCGGCGGCAGTGGCCGATGCAGCGTGCGAGCTGGCCGACACAGTGACACCGGGGACCAGGAACACGAGGGCGGTCGAGGACGCCGCCCACGCCATCGACACACTCGCCGAGGCCCTCGCCGCGAACCTGACAGTGCCAGCCGGGCCTCCTCTCGCCAGGCGGATGAGGTTCGGCAGTCGCAGTGCCAGAGGACGTCAGTCCCAAGCCGTCGGCGCGTCGACGCGTGGCACCGTGGCCCGCCGTGCCGTGCGGCGCTCCGTGACGTGCGTCAACGGCCACCGAGTCGGGCCGCCGTAGGACGTGTCAATCGGCAGGCGGCAGGCGAAGCGTGGCGACGGCCCCGCCCTCGGGCGCGTTGGCGAAGGACAGCGACGCCCCGATGACCTGGGCCTGGCCGAGCGCGATGGTTAGCCCAAGGCCGTGGCCCCGGCCGCGTTCGGACGCGCCGGTGCGGAACCGTTGGGGTCCGTCGGCGAGCAACTGGCGGGGAAAACCCGGGCCGTGGTCCCGTACGGTGACGCAGGTCCCCGCCACGTCGACCTCGACGGGTGCGCGACCGTGCCGGTGGGCGTTGACGACCAGGTTGGTGACGATCCTGTCGAGCCGACGCGGGTCGGTTTGGGCGGTCTGGGCGCTGGACGTGGTGAGCTGTGTCTGCAGCCCGGTGCGCCGTACGGATTCCGTCACCAGCTCGCCGAGCGGTACCGGCTGGGTGTCGGCCTGTTCGGCGCCCGCGTCGAGCCGGGAGATCTCCAGCAGGTTCTCCACCAGGGTCCGCAGCACCCCCACCCGGTCCCTGACCAGATCCGTGGCCTCTCCCTCAGGGAGCAGCCCGCTCGCGGTGACCAGACCCATCAGCGGGGTGCGCAGTTCGTGGGCGACGTCGGCGGTGAAGTGCTGCTCGGCCAGGAGCCGCCCGAGCAGGCTGTCAGCCATCGAATCGACGGTGGCGGAGATCTCGGCGATCTCGTCGCTGCCGCGGCCGGCCCCGGTCCTGGCGGCCAGGTCACCGGCCGTGATCCGGCGTGCGGTCCGCGCCACCCGCCGCAGCCTGCGGTTGGGCAGTTCCGCGGCGAGCGCCGACAGCGGTACGACGACGGCCAGCGCGACCAGGGAGTACTTCCACATGTGCCGGTCCAGGGCGCGCCGGGTGAGCAGGTCGGGCGTCATGTCGACCTCCACCGCCACGGGGCTGCCTCGGTACATCTGTGCCGCCCACATCGAGGGGTGGTCCCCGGGGCCGTCACCGTCGTACCAGGTGGCATATCCGTCCCTCAGCCCCTGCGGGCCGTGGAGTCGGCGCAACAGCTCGTCGGGCATGGCCCCGGGCGCCATCCGAAGCGAGTCGGGCGGGGTGACGTCCCGTTCGTGGTCCTGCAGGTCTCGGGCCAGCTGCGTCACGGCCTTGGCCCTGCCGTCGTTCATCGACCGGGCCAGGGTGCTGCGGTGGACCAGCACCCCGACGGTCAGCGCGATGGCGCAGCAGGCCACGGCGACGAGCACAGCGATCTTCCAGCGCAGTGAACGCCAGGTCAGCAAGTCGTGCAGGATGCCCACGTCAGCGCCGCAACTTGTAGCCGAAGCCGCGGACGGTCTGGATCCGCTCGGCTCCGATCTTCCTCCGCAGCCGCTGGATGCACAGGTCGACCACGCGGCTGTCGCCGTCCCAGCCGTAGTCCCACACGTTGCGCAGCAGCATGTGCCGGTCCAGAACGACGCCGGGGTTGGCGGCGAACTCCAGCAGGAGCCGCAGCTCGGTAGGGGCCAGCGCAACCGGTTCGCCCGCCCGGAACACGTCGAGGCCGGCGGTGTCGATGGTCAGGTCGCCGAAGACCAGCGGGGCGCGCTCGCCCGGGCGACCGGAATCCTCCGGCCGCGCCGCACCGCCCACTGGTTCGGTCGGGGGGTGGTGCGGCACGGCCGGGGCGGCGGCGGGGGTGAAGGTCGCACGCCGCAACAGCGAGCGGATCCGGGCCACCAGCACCGCGGTGTCGACGGGTTTGACGACGTAGTCGTCGGCGCCCGCCTCCAGACCGGAGACCACGTCCAGGGCGTCGCCGCGGGCGGACATCATCAGGATCGGGTCCATGCTGGTCTCCCTGACTCGGCGGCACAGCCCGATGCCGTCGAGGGCGGGCAGCATCACGTCCAGCAGCAGCAGGTCGTGGAGGCCTTCCCGGAACAGTTCGAGTCCGGTCAGGCCGTCACCGGCGCAGGTGACACGGTAGCCGTAACGCTCCAGCGCCATGGTGACCGATCTGCGGATCACGTCGTCGTCCTCCACCAGCAGGATCGCCGCGGATGCCAGGGCGTTTCCCCCGGCCACTGGAACCGACATCTCTCCCCATCGGACGTAGGAGTTGGAGCTTCATTATGCGACCGGCTCCCGCCCTGCCCGATGCTGTCTCCCACACGCCCACGAACCGCCCGGCTCGCCGGTCGCCGATCGGGTCAGGATGTATGGGAGCGGGGGCCGCTGTGCTGACTCCGGTGACCGGGGCGGCTGTCGGGGCGGTCGGAACGGGGCGTGGCGCCGGTGAGTGTGCAGCCCCGGCGGGAGAGGTCCAGTTGCGATCCCTTGGCCAGACAGGCCGTGATCATGTACACCTGCTGGCCGTAGGCACGGCCCTTCCGGGAGGTCACCTCCCCGTTCGGGCCCACTTCGCAGGGGTTGTTGTCGGCGCAGTCCTCGCCGCTGTCGTTGTGGGTGTTGTGGATTCCCACGACCGTGGTGTTGTCGGGGGCCAGCAGCGCCGAACCGGAACTGCCGTGCCAGGGAGCGCAGTCATCGCTGGTGGCGTAACGGATCGAGTCGTCCTCCTGGTAGCCGCCCTCCCGCAGGTGCGGGACCACGGCCTCCGCGGTGCAGTTGAGGCGGCTGCCGGTGTTGGTCAGGGCCAGCGTGTCGCCCGCGCGGACGGGAGTGGTGGTGAGCTGGAAGATCTTCGCGCCTTCGGCCTTCAGCTGCGCGTAGGTCTTGTCCAGGCGGTAGAGCGCGATGTCGGTGCCGGTCATCGTCGCGTACACCAGCCGTTTCGCACGGGCGGTGGTCCGCGGGTAGCCCTGACGGTCGACGATGGGCACCTTGCGGTCGGCGGGCTGGTCCACCAGCGCGGTTCCGGGCGAGGGCCGCTCTCCTTCCACGCAGTGACCGTTGGTCAGCAGCAAGGCCGGGTCCCGCGGCCGCGAGTTGGGGGTGCGGACCACCGAGCCTGTGCAGCTGGCCAGGTCCGCCGTGCCTTCCACGTCCGGGATCAGATCATCGGGGGGTACGTCGGTGCCCTTGATGATGCCGTTGATCCAGTCGGCGTGCTTGGTGACATCGGTGTACAGCGTCTTGCCGGTTTCGTCGGGGCCGCTGACCACACCGGCCACGGCCCACTCATCACCGGAATTGCCGTCGCGGACCAGCGCGGGCCCACCGGAGTCCATGTTCGACGCGGCGACGCTGCCGTCCTGGCTACCGATGCACAACTCTCCGCTGCTGGCTGACGGACACGTCGAGACCGGCTGCACCACGGTGTCAGCTTCCCTCAACCGCGCAGGGAAACAGTCCGGGTTGCCGGTGTCCTCGCAGGTCATGCCCCAACCAATGATGCGGACGGGCGTGTTGTCCGCCGGCGTGGTCGAAGCGATCCGTACGGGCTTGGCCTTGACCGGGGTCCTCAGGTGCATCAACGCCATGTCCCGGCCCCAGAACCCTCCCTCGTCCCGATTCGTCGCCAGCCGGTAGTAGTGGTCGACCTCGGCGATCTCGCCTCCGGACGTGGTGTCCAGCGACCCCACCCGGACCTTCCAGCCCTTCGGGACACCCGTCTTCGCGTTGGTCGGGTTCCGGCCGGCGCAGTGGCTGGCAGTCAGCACCCATCGCGGTGCAAGGACCTCCACCCCACAACCGTGCCCGTCCGGACGCGGTGGCGCGGGGTAGGACGGCTGGAACGAGCCCATGAACGAGTAGGCGTGGGTCGACTCGGTGCCACCCAGGATGGCCTGTGCCGGTGAGGCGGCCATCAGGGTCGCGGTCATCGCGGCCCCTGCCGTCAGGGCGGCGACCGCCCTCCGGCCTGTCGACGTGTGCATGAGTGGCTCCCCTTTCGTCTGCCGCTGGCCGTTCTCCGGCGGGCTGGTACGCGGAACGGCAGCAGCCGTCCCGCCGGGCCCCGAGCCTGGACCCAGCGATCCGCCGGCGGGTTTCATCCACGTATCAGGCGCGGCGTCGCAGCCGCTCAGATGTGTATCAGCGTGTCCGAACAGGCCAGACGACGGTCCTGGAAACGCTCCGCAAGCGCGCCTCCTTGCCGATCGCCCCGCTGGTCTGACCCCAACCCCCGGCTGCGCAGATCCTCTTGTGCACCGCTCACACCAGTGAGATCCCCTCCCGCTCCCGCCGACCGCGCCCCACCGTCGCACCCCATGCCCGGTCCAGCCCGCGCACCACGAGATGCGACAGTGCTGCAGCCGCCGGGCTTGGCAGGGGTTGAGTGTGCGTTGTCGTCGTTCGGTGTCGGGCGTGTGTGGCTGTGCGTCTCGGCTCGGTTCTGCCTGGGTCGTGCTGGCTGCTTATGCTGGGGTCGTGACATCGAGGGCGGGGCAGGAGACGGAGCTGCGGGCGGATGCGGTGCGCAATCGGGCCCGGATCCTGCGGATCGCCCGTGAGCAGCTGGCCGCTGGTGACACGTCACTGCAGCTGAACGCCATCGCCCGGCTTGCCGGGGTGGGGGTCGGGACGGTCTACCGGCACTTTCCCAACCGCCATGCACTGGTCGAGGCGCTCTCGGCGGAACGCTTCCGGGAACTGGTCGCACAGGCGCAGGCGGCGGTCGCCGCCGGTGACCCGCGCGCGGGCCTGCGCCGTCTGCTGCGTTTCGCGCTCGACCGCATGCTGGATGACCCGGACTTCGCTGCCGTGCTGGAATCTTCGGCCGATGCCCATGCGCAGACCTCGGACATGAGGGCCGAGCTCGACCAGGCGGTCGCCGGCCTGCTGGACCGAGCCCGGCTCAGTGGCGCGATCCGAGACGGTGTCGATGCCGAGGACGTGCGCCGTTTGCTGTGCGGTGTGCACCATGCGGTGCACGCCGGGGGCGGTGCGCGCCGGGACCTTTACCTGGACGTTCTGTTGGAGGGTCTGCGCGTCCCGCGCTGACGGCGGCGCACCCCCTTCCCTGCCTGTGTCGGCCCGGCGGTCCGTCGGGCTGTTCGCCTTCCCCGCACCAACCGGATACCTATCCGGTTGTGTTAGCGTGCGCCCATCGAAACGGATAACTATCCATTTGGTGTGCGGCAGTGAGGGGCGGGGTCATGAGCGAGCGGGCAGTGGTGACGGCGGGGACCGGGGGCATCGGCCTGGAGACCGCGAAGGGACTCGCGCGGCAGGGCTACGCCGTGACGGTCGTCGGCCGCAACGCCGAGCGCGGCACGCGCGCCATCGAGGAGATCGCGGCGGTGGCGACCGGGGCCGCACCGCGATTCGTGACCGCCGACCTCGCCTCGCTCGACCAGGTGCGGGCGCTGGCCGCGCACCTGGCGGCCGAAGGTCCGCTGAAGGTGCTGGTCAACAACGTCGGTGCGATGTTCCCCCAGCGTCGGCAGACCATCGACGGCATCGAGTCGTCCTTCGCCGTCAACCACCTCTCGCCGTATCTGCTGACCGAGCTGCTGCTCGACCGGCTCGGGGCGGCCGCCCCGAGCCGGATCGTCAACGTCACCTCCGCCGCCGTCAAGGCCGCCAGGCGCACCTTCGACGCGGTGGAACCGCCGGGCGGCTACTACGGCTTCCACTGGTACGGCCGGGCCAAGCTCGCCAACCTCGCCTACACCCTTCACCTGGCCGAACGCCTCCGCGGCAGCGGCGTCACCGTCTTCGCGGCCGACCCCGGCGGCGCCGCCACCAGCATGACCGACGGCACCATGACCTCACCGAAGATCGTCTCCCCGCCCCTGCGCCTGCTGTGGCCGCTGGTGCGCCGGACCTTCACGCGCGCCACCGCCGGGCCCGCGTCGGCGGCCGCCTCGCCGTCGGTCTTCGCGGCCACCGATGCCTCACTCGAGGGGCAGACCGGCGTACTCATCGGGCCCGGAGCCCGTCCGGTCCCCGTTTTCCGTGGCGCCGACGCCCCCCGGACCATCGAGCAGGTCCTTGAGCTCAGTCGGCGGCTGGCGCCCCTGGACGGGAGGCACGGCGTGCAACACAAGTGACATCAGACCGCCCGTCCTGGACGGCGTCCAGGACGGGCGGTCTGCGGCGGCTCCGCCGCGGACCGGAATCGGAGAGAGGGCTGTCGCTTCTCGGGTTCTGGCTCAACTTCCGGTGGCGGGTGGCGGGTGGCGGGTGGCGGGTGGCGGGTGGCGGTCAGCCGGTCACGGTCCGGCGAGGCGCAGCCACCCGCAGGGCGATCAGCAGTGCGGAGGCGAGCAATACGGCGCCTGAGACGGTGAAGACGGTCAGGACGCCGCCGAAACCGAAGAGCACGCCGCCCGCCGCGGCCCCGCCCGCGATCGCGGACTGGACGCCCACCACGACGAGGCCGCCCGCGCTCTCCGCCTGGTCGGGCACCATGCGCGTGGCCCAGTTGGACCAGGCCACCGATACACCGCCGAAGGCGAGGCCCCAGAGGATGACCAGCGCCACGTACCCGGCCTGCCCGGCGGGTAGCAGGGCCAGGCCGAGGGCGGCGAGGGCCATCAGGGCGGGCGTCAGTGCCAGCGTCAGGCGGAGGCTGAATTCCAGGAGGCGGCCGGCCGCCAGCGTGCCGACGAAGTTGGCCACGCCGAAGACGAACAGCACCAGGGTCAGCTTGCCGGTATCGACCTTCACCACGCTTTCCAGCGCCGGCCGGATGTAGGTGAACAGCGCGTAGTGCCCGATGTGGACCAGCAGCATTCCCGCGATGCCCAGCCCGAATCCGGGGCGCCGCAGCACCTCCCACAGCGTGCCCAGCCGTGCCGTGCCCCGGGGCTTCAACGGGGGCAGCGCGAACATCTGGAAGACCAGCGTCAGGACGCCGAGCCCGGCCGCCGCCCAGAAGGTGCTGCGCCAGCCGGCCAGGTCGCCGAGGTAGCTGCCGAGCGGCACGGCCACGATGGTCGCCACCGCGATACCGCTGAAGATGACCGACACAGCGCGCGGCACCAGCGGGGCGGGCACCAGCCGCATCGCTACGGCCGCCGCCATGCTCCAAAAGCCGCCGAGCGCGATGCCCAGGAGTATGCGCATCAGCATCAGCATGGTGATGTTGGTGGCGGTGGCCACCAACAGGTTGGAGACGATCAGCAGGACGGTGAAGCCGAGCAGCACGAGCCGCCGGTCGATCTTCCTCGTCCAGCTGGCGGTCAGCAGTCCGGACAGCATCGCCGCCACCGCCGTGACGGTCACCGCCTGCCCGGCCAGAGCTTGCGAGACTCCCAGGTCGGAGGCGATCGGGGTCAGCAGGCTGGCCGGCAGGTACTCCGCCGTCAGCAGCCCGAAGACGCCTACCGCCAGGGAGAGTACCGCTGCCCAGGAGGACGAGACCGGTTCGGGCGGCGTCGATAGTGCACCGGAGGATTCCCCGCGGCCGGCATCGGTCACCGTGCCGCACACATCACTGCTCAACTTCTTTACTTCCCTTGACTCGCGTGAAAGGTTCGAGTCAAGCCTGCATGCGAGATTCAGGATGGGCTATGACAGTAAGTCCGCGATATTTGACCGAAACCCCGGGCGGGTACTCCGAGGGCTCCTCAGGCGGATCCCGGGACGGAGCCCCGGACAGCGCCCCCGCCGCAGACGCCGGAGAGCACTACAGCCTGTCGTCGGATCTCATCAGCGAGCTACTGACGAGCATGCGGCTGCGCGGGGTCCGGTACCGCCGCGTACAGGTCGGCGCACGATTCGGGCTCCATTTCGACGCCAAGCCGGGACGTGCCTGTTTCCACTTCCTCGCCGTCGGCTCCGCCGTCCTGCGCACCGAGGACGGGACGCTCCACGAACTCGCCGCCGGCAACGCCGTCTTCATGCCGCACGGCGCGTCCCACCAGCTGCTCTCCGGTCCGGACATCCCGGCCCGCGGCATCGACAGTTTCGACGCGGTCCACCTCGGTGACGCGGTGAGCGGCGTGGACACCTGCCCGAGCACCCATCCGGACCCCGGCGCGATCTTCTTCACCGGCTACATGGACTTCGACCTCGGCGGAATGCAGGGCCTGAGCGCGCTGATGCCCGATGTCATGCTGGTCGATGCCACGGGCACGCGGTATCCCGGGCTCATGCCGATCCTCGCCTCCATGAAGCGCGAGGTCTGCTCCGGTCGTGTGGGCTTCGCCGGAGTGCTCGCCCGGCTGGCCGAGGTGGCGGCGGCCATGATCGTGCGGGGCTGGGTCGAATGCGGTTGCGACAACTCTGCCGGTCTCGTGGCCGCGCTGCGCGACCCGCGCTTGGCCCGCGCGATCCTGGCCCTGCACCGGAAGCCGGAACACCCGTGGACGGTGGCCGAGTTGGCGGCGGAGTGCCATGTCTCCCGGTCCGTGTTCGCCGACCGGTTCCAGGCCACGATCGGCATGCCGCCCCTCCGTTACGCCACGGAACTGCGGATGCTCCTCGCCGGGCAGTGGCTGGCCCAAGGCACGCTGCCGATCCAGTCCGTGGCCAGCCGCCTCGGCTACACCTCGCAGGCCGCCTTCAGCCGCGCCTTCAAACGCGTCACCGGCCACCCGCCGGGCGCCAGCAAAAACACCGCCCGTTCCTAGCTGCGCGTCCGCAGATCCGCGTCCGCAGGCCCGCGTCCGCAGGTCTGGGGCGCTGACCACGGGCCTTCCTCTTGCGGTCGGTAACCCACGGTGTGGGGATTGTTGAGCGGCTGGAACCGGATGAGCTGTGGGAGTTGTTCCAGCGGGTGGTGCCGGAGGCGCCCTCGCGGCCGCAGAGTGGCGGTCGGCATCGCCATGGCGACCGCGAGGTCTTGGCCGCGGACCGGGGGAGAGCCAATGCCGCAATTTGCGCCGGCGACGGCGCTGGCAACGTGTGAGCAGGCACTGAGGGACCTCATCACCGCGGTGCCAGGCGTGGTTCTGTGCAGCCCGCGGACCCGCGCTGCCCTGGCCCGTGGCCGGTGCGCGGCTTGCTCGCAGGGCGGCGATCGCCCGCCACTGGGCACAAGAAAAGACCCTGGCTGGACGGGGGGAGACCAGCCAGGGCCGCATGGGGTGTGGCAGGCGGAAGGCTCCATGGGGCTTCAGCGCAGGCGATCGTGCCCATCGGCTATAGGTGAGGCCCGGGGACACTGCCCTCTCCGCAGCCACACCCCTCTCAACGCCGTGCCGGGCAGGGTGTTCCGCCGACGGGCGCACCAGCGGGTGAAGTGAGGCACATCCCGCCGGGGCAGCCGGCGCCGAAGCGAGGCCTGAGGGTAGTGCGCCGCGGCCCGGCGGCGGAGGAAGACCTCAGGACCAGACACGCCCCCGAGGGATCTGGGCCGCGCTCGGGCGCACCGCGCTGGGGCGGCCTCGCCGCCGGGCCACGGGACGATGCCGACCAGCGCGAGGCGGTTTCAGGCGACGGTCCAGTCGCGCAGCTGGCGTGCGATGGAGGCGACGCCTTGGGCGCTGGTGGCGGCGTCGCGCACCAGCTCGGCGGCGGCCTTGACCGGGTAGTCCAGGCGTCGTTCGTGGAGCATCAGGTAGGCCTCGGTGGCGTGCCAGGCGAAGGCGGCGTTGGAGTGCTCCAGGCAGGGCAGCCGCGCCAGGGTGTGCAGGAGGGCTGCCGCCTTCAGGTAGGGGTGGCACGCGGCTGCGTACCAGGCAGGCCAGACGTCTTCGCCAGGAGCATGCGACAACGCTACAGGCTGCTACCAGATGAAATAGACCGAAGCCCCCGGCAACTCTCACAGTCATGGTCCGTTGACATCGCCGACGGCTACGTCTGCGCCTGGGGCGCACAGTCGAGGAAGATCCGGTCGAGGTGGTAGGAGAGGACTGCGGCGGCGGACTCGGTGCTGCGCTGGCCTACCAGGATGCTGGTGCCCAGTCCTGCGGACATGGCCAGCAAGCTGATCGCCTCTGTGTGCGGATCCGTTCCAGGCCGCAACTGGCCGTCCGTCGCCGCCTGTGTGAGCAGTTTGGTGACGGTGGCTTCGGCGGTGTCGGGTTCCTTGATGTACGGCTGAGCCGCGAGCGTTGCGTCGGTGACCGACAGGACCGCGTAGGCCGTGTACAGGTGGTGGAACACCCGGCTTTCCTCGTCGGTGGGCAGCGCCGCCCAGAGCAGCGCCTCGATGATCGCGCGCGGTCCCGGATCGTCCCCGGCGGCCTGGACGCGGGCGGCCACGCGGCGCCCGAAACGTTCTGTCACATGTCGCAGCCCGAACAGGAGCAGCTTCTCCTTGGACTCGAAGTAGTACTGCACCAGCCGAAGGGATACTCCTGCTTCCGCCGCCACGTCACGCATCCCCACCGCATGGAGGCCGAGCCGTCCGGAGGCGCGGATAAGAGCTTCCGCGATTTCGGTCCGCCGTTCTGCATGGTCCACCCGCTTGGGCACGATCTGTTTCTCCACTTCCACGAGCCAGGGCTGTCGGGGCTGGGCCCCAGCCTCACATTGATACAGCTGTACCACACATCATGGTACGTTCGTATCATCAACTGTTCCGACCTCTTGGAGGGAACCGTGCCCGAGTCCGTCCCGCGTCCTCCGGCCGATGTCGGCCGCTACCTCGACGTCACCCGACGCGAGCGGTACTTCGCAGCGTGCGACGCGGTCTTCGCCCTGGGAGCCACCGCGTCCGCGGAACAGGAGGTGGAGACGACCTTCGGCACCACACACGTCTACCGCTACGATCCCGCCGATGCGGCCGCCCGCGCCCGCACCCCCGTTGTCCTTCTGCACGGCGCAGGCTCCTGCTCGGCCATGTGGTATCCGAACACCCCCGCGCTGAGCGCCGCCCGCCCGGTCTACGCGCTCGACACCCCGGGAGATCCCGGCCGCAGTGTGCAGCGCGCCCCGATCCACCAGCCCGACCACGCGGCACAGTGGCTGGACGAGACCCTGGCCGGACTCGGCCTCGACCAGGTACACCTTGTCGGCTCCTCCTACGGCGGCTGGCTCGCCCTCAACCAGGCACACCGCAAGCCCGAACGCCTCGCCTCGGCCACCCTCCTCGACCCCGGCGGCCTGGAGAAGATCGGGCTGCGCTTCTTCACCTGGATCTTCCTCAGCCTCTTCGCCACCTTCGCCCCCAAGGCGCTGCGCCCCCGCCTCGCGGCCTGGCTCGACCAGCCCGCACTGGTCGTACCGGAACTGCGCGCCATGATCCACGCCAGCAGACGTGCCTTCCGCATTCGCCGCCCGGCGCCCCTGCCCCTGTCCGACGCGGAACTGGCCGGTATTCGCACGCCGTTGTACCTGGTGATCGGAAAGCGCAGCCTGATCCTGCACCCGCGGCGGCAGGCCGAGCGCGTTCCCCGGCTGATACCGGGCTCCCGGGTCGAGATCGTCGCCGGCACAGGCCACGGGCCGCAGATAGACCACGCCGAACAAGTGAATCGCCTCATGCTGGACTTCATGGAGTCCACCGGACATGACCAGGCGAAAACCGGCGAACGAGAATCTTGAAGACGCTGCCTCGCAGCAACCGGCAAGCGGTGCCGCCGGCTCGTACCGACATCCGCAAACTGACTCGCGGTCACACCACAGAGAGTGGACCAGAGCCTGAGAACGGACAGCAGATGTTCACCACTTCGGAAGGCGGACGTGGTCGGCTCTGTTCGATTCTTCCTCATTGCCTTTTTCGCAGGCCTGGTCGCCCTATTCGGTTGGGTCGCCAAGGGCAGCCGGAACTGAAAGCCGTCCTGTACATCATGCGCGACCCGGTCGACCGGACGATCCCCATGGGTCGTCCGGTTTCAACTGTTCATTGAGGAAGTTGGACAAGGCCTCGGCGCTGGGGTCGCGCTTTTCGCTGCCGGTGCGGGCACCGCGACATGCAGCGCGACTTGGGGATCCGACGCGACCCGCGAGGCAGCCATGGCTGTGTTGCGCGCCGCTGCCGACAGGCTTCCCGACCAGCCGGTTGCAGGAGCTGCACTTGCGGGTGCTCCGACCATGGGAGCAGGTGCCTTCGTTGTAGGCGCTGCCTGCTTCACTGCAGCTGAGTACATCGGCAACGAAGTCGAGAATTCTGCAATTGACGCCTGGTCGTAGGCGTGGTGCAGAGAGGAGAACAATGAGGCAGTTGGAACAGATTCCGCTTGCGAACAGCGGGCGGCTCATGCCCGACGGGACCGCGGGGTTGATCATTTTCCTGAGGGCGATAGCCGTCATCATCGCGATGATCATTTACGGGCGGTCGACGCGTAAGCGGAGGCGCTGACTCATTGCCCCCCAACCTGCTCCCGAGTGAGGGCGGTCAGCGTTGGACCGGAATTCCATGGGGTGCGGGCGTATTGGCGTTGGCCTGGGTGTTGCTGAGCGGGTGCTATGTGCTCGATCGTCGTGGTGTCGACTGGTTGGGCCTTCCGGAATGGTGGCGATGGTTTCGTGGCAGGAGGAGATCGAGCGGCGGGAAGCTGTCGAGCGGGAGCAGATCGGCGAACTGCAGGACCGAACAGCTGGCCGATAATGCAGCGGTGCTTGCGCGGCTGGAGATCACGCGGGAGACGATGACGGACATCCTGTCCGGTGACGTCACCGTACCGGGCCAGGAAATAAGGGAGACCGAGCCGGTGGATCCGGGCCTGATGGGTGAGGTCCGGGCGGCGGCGGGGTCGCCGGTGGGGGTGCGTCTGATCCCCGACTACCACCCCGGCCTGGCCGCTGCGGAACTGCCGCCCGTGTACCAGGACATCGTCGAGGTCCTCGCTGACGCGGTGCATCCGATGCGGGCACATCATCTGCGTGCGGCACTGGGCCTGTCGACGGACAAGAGCAAGGTCGAGGGCTTCCGCTCGAACGTCGAGCGGGGCTGGCTGACCGAGGCGGAGCCGGGACTGTTCGCCGCGCCGGCGGCCGCGAATGCGCCGGAGCAGGATCAGCCAACTGCGGTGCCGGGTCACGCCGGTGTGGACTCGGGCCCTCGTCCCTAGCGTCGAAGGTGCCATGCGGGGGCCCGGGGTCGTGGGTTTTCCGTCATCCTCTCGCCGCTCATATACGTGCAGCGCACAACTTCAGACCGCGACACGCGCAACCGTGGCCGGTATATGACGGTTTGCCGACCGGTAGGGGAGGGGCTGGTTCCGTCCCGCATGAAGAACGGCTTCGGGGGCAGCCCGCGCTGTTCTGTGGGGTTTTTGTGTGAACGTGTGTGCTCCTCGTGACCATTGGGGTCAACGAGATGTGTCTTCCTGTGGGGGGAAGTCTTGATGCAACGCACTGAAGGTGCGCTCCTTTCGCGTGCCCGCAACAGATCGCGGACGGCCGCGCTGGCGGTGCTGGCGTCCAGCGCGCTGGCCGTGGCGCTGCTGCCCGCGGCCACCGGCGCGAGCGCCGCGAACGATCCGTCCTCGGCGTGGGGCAAGGACGCCCCGTCGTTCTCGATGCCCGAGGTGAAAGTCGGCTCCAACCGGCCGGTGGCGTCCGAGGCCGAGCGGACCCCGACCGACGAGGTCGCGGTGTGGCGCGCGGCGCAGAAGAAGCGCGCCCAGGGCGGCACCCCGGCCGCCGCCCGAAGCGCCGCCGACCCGACGCTGCTGGTGTATGTGCCCGAGGGGCAGGGCGCGGTGCCCTGGCACCGGATCAGCGACTTCGCGATCACGGACGCGCTGACCGCCCGGATCGACTTCTCGACCGGCAACCTGATGCTGGCCGCCACCGACTTCTCCATCGCGGGCGTCGGGCAGGACCTGACCCTGGCCCGCACCTACAACTCCCTCGATGCCCCCTGGGGCACGGTCTCCCAGCGCTGGTGGCAGCAGTACGAGCGCTACCTGGAGACCTTCGACAACGAGATCGTCCTCTACGACGCCTCCGGCGACACCGTGCGCTTCACCAAGAACAGCGACGGCACCTTCAAGACCCCGGCCGGCTACTCCAAGGACCTGAAGAAGAACACGGACGGCACCTACACGCTCACCAACTGGAAGTCCGGCTCCAAGGACACCTACGACGCCGGCGGCAGCCTCACCAAGGTCACCGACCGCAACAAGGGCACCATCACCGTCACCCGCCACGGCAAGACCGGCAACGATCAGGGTTTCAAGCTCACCGAGACCCGCTCGGGCCGCTTCATCGACCTGGTCAAGACGGACGCCTCGCAGTGGCAGGCCAAGGACAACTCCGGCCGCACCGCCGTCTTCGACCTCGACCCAGACGGCAACCTGGCCCGCACCACCGACGCCGAGGGCAAGACCACCACCTTCGGCTACGACACCTCCGGCCGCATCACCAAGATCACCACAGCCGAGGGCCGCGTCACCGTCTTCACCTACGACGACGCCAACCGCGTCACCTCCATGCTGCGCGGGACCGGCTTCAACAGCGACGGCCACACCGGCCCGACCTGGACCTACAGCTACACCGCCACCAGCCCGACGGCGGCGGGCACGACGAAGGCCACCGACCCCGAGCAGCACGCGACGTCGTACAAGCACGACGGGGACGGGCAGGTCACCGAGGTCACCGACGCGCTCGGCCGCAAGCGCTCGACGAAGTTCGACGCGAACCACAACATCGACACCTCCACCGACGCCATGGGCAGCGGGTCCACCGCCGGGAATGTCACGGATTACGGGTTCAACACCCGCAACAACCTGGAGACGATCAAGTCACCGACGGGCGGCCAGTCCGTGTCGAACTGGCAGACCATTGCCGGCGGCGACGTGCCCAAGGACTCCACCAACGCCGACGGCGAGAAAACCCAGTTCACCTACGACACCGCCGGAAACACCAAGTCCGTCGCCCAGACCGGCACCGGCGGCGGCAACGTCTCCTACACCTACAACCCCTCCACACCCACCTGCGGCGGCTTCGAAGGCCAGCGCTGCGCGCAGGAGACGAAGATGACGTCGTCAAAGACGGTGAAGACCTCCTTCACCTACGACGACCACGGCAACCTCACCAAGGCGACCCCGCCCTCCCCGCTCGGGGCCACCACCTACACCTACGACAGCCTGGGCCGCACCGAGACGATCACCGACGGCCGCGGCATCAAGAAGGTGTTCGTCTACGACAACCTCGACCGCATCAAGACTGTCTCGACCACCAACGACACGGTCCGCTACTGGTACGACGGCGACGGCAACCTGCGCCAGCGCGACGACTCCACCGGCACCATCAAGTACGAGTTCGACCCGCTGCAGCGCGAGACGGTCCGCACCCTGCAGGACGGCTCGCAGACCCTCCTCGCCTACACGCCCGCCGGAAACGTGGACTTCTACCAGGACCCGGCCGGCAAGACCGACTACACCTGGAACGAGGTCAACACCCTCTCCTCCCTCAAGGACCCGCAAGGGCGGGTGACCACGTTCGAGTACAACCGCAACGACAAGCGGACCGTCACCAAGTACCCCGGCGGCACGACACAGACATACACCCTGGACAACTCGATGCGTCCCAAGGCGATCAAGACGACCAGCGCCAAGGGCACCCTGGTCGACCTCGCGTACACCTACGGTTACGGCACCAACGCCGGCACCGACGGCGACAAGATCCGCACCAGGACCGACAACGCCGCCGGCCTGAGGACGACCTACACCTACGACGGGGCGGGCCGCTTCTCCTTCGCCGAGGAGAAGAAGGGCTCCACGGTCAACTCGTCCTGGCTGTACTGCTACGACCTGGCCGGCAACCTCACCAGCCAGGGCGTAGCCGCCGGCTGCCCGGGCGGCACCACCTACACCATCAACGACGCCCAGCAAGTCACCTCCAAGAACGGCTCCTCGACCAACTGGTCCTACGACAAGGTGGGCAACGAGACCGCCGGCGCCTCCACCCCCGAAGACACCCGCACCGGTGAGACCTGGACGGACCACAGCCAGCTCACCTCCCTCACCGTCGGCGGCAAGAGCTACACCGGCCAGTACAGCTCCACCGACCAGAGCGAACGCATCCGCCTGGGGGACACCTACTTCCACAACGGGCCCATCGGCCTGGCCGGAGCCTCAACGGCGGGTGTGGACACGGGATTTGTTCGCGAGCCCGGGGGCACGTTGAATTCCATGACCCGCAGCGGCAAGGCGTACTACTACCTCACCGACGCCATCGGCTCCGTCATCGGCGTGACCGACGAGTCCGGTGAGAAGACCAACACGTACGCCTACAGCCCCCGCGGCGTCACCCGCACCACCATGACCAGCGAAAAGGTCGCCCAGCCCTACCAGTTCGCCGGCGGCTACCACGACATCACCGGCCTCTACCATTACGCGGCCCGCTACTACGACCCCAACATCGGCCGCTTCACCCAGCCCGACCCCTCCGGCCAGGAACAGAACCCCTACCTCTACGCCGAGGGTGACCCCGTTAATCGGATCGACCCGTCGGGACTGATCGCTTGGGCGAAGTACGGCGAGTCGTGCCTCAAGGGAGGAGGCGAAAGCGTGGCAGTCGGGGCGTTCACTGGGGCAACAGAAACAGGCGTCGGTGCTGTGGCTGCTTTCGCGGGTGGATGTGCCACCGACGTGGCCCTTGAGGCCCTTTCTGATTACGGCGGTAAGGACGGTGGGTCCGCCAGCAAGGCTATCGACTATGTCCTGAAAGCCAAGGACGTCATCGACATCGGAAAAGCGATCCTGTAGGTCCGCAAGAGGAGAAGAAGGTGAACGGCTTGGTGCTCGTTATTCTCATCATCGTGGCCGCCGCTGCGGCAGGCTTCACAATGTGGGCTCAGTCCTCCAGCGCGCGCGATTTCTGGCGACGTCGTCAAGGGAGATAAGCATGCACCCCGCTTTGACTGCACTGCTTGCGGTCGCTGCGACTCTCTTCTTCTTCGGCATCACCTGGTGGCTCACCTCGAACCGGACCAAACGGCACTGAGCTTTCCTCTGATCCGATTTCGGGGAAGCGGGTTCTTCGCCTGACGACGTCGTCCGAGAAGCTCCGACTACCGATATCGGTAGTCGGAGCTCACCTTATGTGTGCGCGCGTGCGCGCCGCCAACGAAGTCACCGTCGACTGCCGCCGCGTCGCCCGCCTGTCCGCCGGCATCCTGCACACCCTGGTCGCCCTGGCCAACAGCCCGCGTCGCCACCGGCGCAGCCGAGCGACGTCGATCCGGCCCTGGTTGAGTCCGCCGTACAGAGCTCCATGCCCACGGCGGTGTTCGGGCGCGAGCGCGAGATCGACCAGCGTCCGCACCGGCCCGTCCGTGCACAGCAGCGCGTCGCACAGCTCGAACAACGCGTCGTCACATGCGGCCAGACACGCGTACAGCTCCGAGCGGAAGTGTGGCACTTCCGCGAACGCATCCGGCAGGACGCTCTGGTGCACCAAGCTCACGGTCACGGCCTTCGCGCTGATCCACTCTGTGACGGAGCACAGGATCAGACGGAGACCAACTTCCTGCCCGTTGAACTGCGAAAACGCTGACCAAGTTCGATCCGCGTTCGACGCCAGACCATAAATGACAAGGTCAGAGTCTGTGCCTGATGCTGACATGCCAATAGTCAGCTGGCGTGGTCGGCCTTGTCGCAACTGCTGCTGTACCTGCGTGAGGTCCGGCATGATGACTTACTGTGCGCATGCGGGGGATCAACCAAGGGTCACAAAGCCTGAGAAACCGACTGTGGCTGACGGCAGGAGCCACCGTAGTGCTGGCGGTGGGACTGGGGTCGTACGTCGGGCAGGAGAGGGTTTCAACCTTATTCGCGATGGTTGTGACGGCTGTGACGCTCGTTCTGAGCGTGGCCAGTTTCCACGCGGCCCGCGCCGACGCCGCGAAGGGCCTGGACGTGGTGGTGCAGCAGTTGGCAGCCGACGTTCAGCGGGAGGCGGACGCCAAGGCGACCCAGCACGAAGTGGTCGACTCCTCTGCGCTGCCCGTCGCTTGGCACCCCGCCGAGTCCGGACTGGTCGAAGGCTGGGCGGACGTGGTCAGGATTGCCCGTGGCCTGCCCGGTGGTTCATCAGGTGATGCCGACGCCTGGCCGGTGGACGTGGCAGGGCTGGAGGGTGCCTACACGCAGATCGGCGAGGTTTTCACCCGGCGGGTGCCCACACGCCGCCTTGTGGTGCTGGGCGAGCCAGGATCCGGCAAGACCGAGCTGCTGATCCGTCTGCTGCAGGAACTGGCGCGACCGGGGAGTAGCGGCCCGGTGCCGGTGCGGTTCTCTCTCGCGTCCTGGAACCCTCACGAGGACGGTCTGAAAGAGTGGATGGCTGAGCAACTGCGTCGCAACCACAACGTCGACCTCAGGCATCCTGCCTCCGCGGAGTCGCGGGAGCTCGACCGGGCCGAGGCACTGGTGGATCGCGGACTTGTTCTGCCGCTTCTGGACGGGTTCGATGAAATTCCGCCCGTCCTGCATGCCATGGCCCTGCACGAGATCAACAGGGCTTGGCGGACGAGACCTTTGGTTTTGTCGAGCCGCACCGACGCCTACCGCGCCGCCCTGAGTCAGCCGGACGCCAGGCGGCTCGACGGTGCCGTCGGTATCCAGTTGGTACCGCTCACCCCCGGCCCCGCCGCCGACTACCTGCGCCGCGGCCTTCCCCATCCCGAGCGATGGGATGCGGTCATCGCCGGTCTGGGGAGCGATACTCCCGTCGGTCAGACGTTGAGCACACCGCTGGGCCTGTTCCTCGCGCGCACCATCTACGCCCCGCCGCCACGAGTCGGGGCAACCGAGTCGACTCCGCATCCGGACGAGCTGTGCGACACCACGGTCCTGCGCACGCGCGACGAGCTGGAGCGCCATCTTTTCAGCCGCTTCATCACAGCCGTCTACGAGGACAGGGACGTGCGCACCAAGCAGCCCCACTGGTCCGCGCAGCAGGCTCGTCACACGCTCGCCGTCCTTGCCCGGCACCTGGAAGATCATCGCGGTGGCAGTACGGACCTGGCCTGGTGGGAACTCGGCCCGGCGGTGCCCAGCGGGCCGCGATTCCTGACCGCCGCGCTGGTGACCGGTCTCATCGGTGCCGTCACTGTCGGACTTGTCGTCGGTCTCGCCTTCGGGCTCGGCATGGGGCTTGTCGGCATGGTGGTCGCTGGCCTTGCGTCCGGGTGCGCTTCCGTCGTCGCCCTCAGCAAGGCAGAGGCCACCGTCGTGTATCCGAGCTCCCGGTTCCGGTCCGCCCTCACCTTCGGGCTCCTGGCGGCGCTGTTGACAGCGCTCGGTGTGTACCTGTTTATCGACGCGCGCGTTGTCCAGATCGCCGGCGGGGTCGCCGGGGTCTTGCTCTGGGAAAGGCTCACGGGAAGGCTGACGCTGGAGCGAGCTGACCTGGCTGTCAGGGTCGGGCCGGGAACGCTGGTCGTGCAAGACCGCCGGATCTTCCTCCAGATCGTGCCGCTGTACGTCCTGGGGTTCGGGGCCTGGGGCATCTTCACGTGGGGGCTGAAGGGCTTCTTCTGGGGCATACCCGCGTTCGGGATCGGTGGCGGGCTGGCTGTTGGGCTCACCGTGGGTCTGGCGGCAGGGTTCTTCGCCGGATTACGAGAGACGGCATGGCCGCAGTTCGCCGTAACCAGGGTCTGCCTGACGATGCGCAACCGCGTCCCGTGGTCGTTGATGGCGTTCCTCCAGGACGCGCACGAACACCGCGGCGTGCTGCGCCAAGTCGGCACGGTCTATCAGTTCCGCCACATCGGCCTGCAGCGCTATCTCGCCGAGCAGTCCAGCAGCGACGACGCGGCTCTCCCGAGAACCTGAGAGCAGGATTCCCTACCCGGCTCGACTGGTTGGGCTGGACACAATGACTGGTCATAATGTGACCGCATGGTCAGGGACGGTGTGCCCCGGCGGAGGCTGACCTGCTGCGCCAGCAAATGGACGCGTGGGACACCAAGGACGATCCTTGAACCGGTGACGTGACAGACGGTGCCCGCCCTTGTCACGCTCCTACTCGTCCTGTTCGGGCCACCACCGGGTCCGTGCGCGACTGAACCTGCGTTTGATGGCCCCGGGGGCAGCTTGGCCCCAGTTCGCGCTCTGCATGGCATGATCTGACGGCGGTACTTGGCCCCGTCCGGGCCGAGATCTCGGCTGTGAGGGAGACGTTAGGTGGCTGTCCCGTGGGGGCTGTTGATTTCCACCGCGGGTGGTGTTGCGGCCACTGTTGTGGGCGTCATCGCAGGCGGCGTGGTCGGGCGGCGCAGCCAAAACCGGCAGTGGCTGCAGGAATCACGGACTGCGGCCTACGAAAGGTTCCTCCAGGCGTTCGGCACCGTGGAGATGGAACTGCGCCACGCCTTCCTCGACAGGCGACCGCCGACAGTCGTCTGGGAGCCGTTCAATGCGGCACTGCACTCGCTGTCTCTTGTGGCAAGTCCCAAAACCGCCGCCGCGGCCGACAAGATCTGCGACCTCATCGAGGAGTTCACCATCCTCTTCCACGGCCGTCAGCCGACAGATCTCGACGAGCTTCGGCCGATTCACACTGGCCTGCACGAGGCGCACTTGAAGTTCGTCAACGCGGCCCGACGCTCTCTTGATCCGTCGCAGGAGCACGTTGAGCGGGCCTTGGGCGGTCCGTCAGCGTGGCACGGAGTCGAGTCCTATGCCCGAGGTAATCAACCTGCGGATTGATCGGATGGCTCCGGATACCCTGGCCGCGGTCATGAGAGGAGTCCTGGCGAGGTCAGCGCAGGGTGGTGGGGCCAGGGGAATCGTCTGTGGCTTCTGCGTCCGGAGGCGTACCGTCGGGACCGCTGCCCCGGTCACGCTGGCCCGTTTCAGCTTCGGCGCCCCCACCGAGATCCACGGGCCCGGCCTGCAGGAGCGCTACGCCTCCTGCGTCGCCCACCGCGGCAGCGTCGTCCTGCAGCAGCGCGATACAACCGTGCGCCTGACCCTAGCTGTGCGCACTGCAGCCGGATCCGGCCATCCACTCCTGGTTCCCGCCGCACAGCACCTTCTTCACCGCCTACATCGACCAGCACGCCATCGCCTGCGAACTGGAGAGGGAACTGGGCCACTCCATGCAGCAGCGGCTGCACATCACGAGCCCCGAACTCGACCCCGATACCCCCGGGTTGCATTTGCTCACCTCTCTCATCCAGCTCATCGGCACCGAGATGCAAAATCCCGACGGGCTGCCCCCCGCCCCCAGGTCGCCTACCGCCCGGGCGAGACCCTGGTGGCCACCCTGCTGCACGCCCTGCCGCACCAGTACTCCGACGCCCTGGCCACCACCACCCGCCCCGGCTCGGCCCCGGTCCTGACGGTGACCGACGCCATCACACCGACCCTCGCCGGCATCCCCCTGCGCACCCTGCAACGCGCCTTCCGCGCCCACCACGGCCAGTCCCTCATGTTCTACCTGCGTAACCTGCGCCTGGAGCGTGTCCACGCCGACCTGCGCGCCGAGCAGCCGCCGGGCACTACCGTGGCCCAGATTGCCGGCCGGTGGGACTTCTTCCACCCCAGCCGCTTCACCGCAGAGGCGAATTCGGCAGACTCCGGACCGCTGAATCCTGACGGGCTGGCTGCAGGAAGGTCAGTGTCCACGCACAGAGGGCCTTCCGGGTGAGCGGGCATCCCGAGTCATCTCCCTGTCCGGTGTGACCAGGAGGTGTCAGTGGTGACTGCGATGCTGCCGCCATGACTCCGTGGAATCTGCTTGACCTCGACAGGGCGCTGCGCGCCAGCTGGGCTGCCGATACCTGCTCGCCGGACGATCAGCCGGACTGGATGCTGGACAACCCTGCCTGGGGGCACTGCGACATCACGGCCCTGGTCATCAACGATGTCCTCGGCGGTGACCTCATGGTCGGCGAGGTGCATCTCGATGGTGTCCAGCACGGTTTCCACTGGTGGAATCGGCTGCCCAGTGGTGTCGAACTCGACGTGACACGCGAACAGTTCATGTCGGGGCAGGTGGTCACCGCGGCTCGAGTGGTCAAGCGTCCGCCTGGTCCGTTGCGCCGCTGGGATCAGTATCTGCTGCTGCGCGAGCGGGTCATCGAGTATCTGGGGCATCTGCCGGAGCCGGCCGTGTGAGCTCACTGGGTCAACTCGCGGGACTCAGCGGGCCTGCGTCAGCCGCAGGGACAAACCCCCGGGTAGGACGACATGCGCATGATGCAGGAGCCGGCCGACGGCGACCGTAGCCAATGCTTAGGCACGATCAACTCTAAGCCTGACGGGTCCAGCTTGAAGGTGACGATGCGCTGGACGGTGACCCAGCGTTCCGAGTCTTCGCACTTGGACTACGGCCTCCCTGGCCTTGGTGGGCAGGCTTCCGCTTCGCAGTTTCAATGCAGCTCGAGTTCCCACTTCTCACACGGCGGCTCGACCTGGTATTCGGGATCACAGTAACGGCGGATTCACTGTGCTGCCCGGTACTGGGCGTCCCCTCGTTGACTACTTTACCGCTGTCATCGACCTTAAGGACGTTGGTGTAGATGGCGAAGACCTGCTCGAACGCCGAGGCCGAGGCCACGAGGTGCGCTTTGTAGTCGACCCCGTCCATGTCGAGGAGGTCCAGGTCGATCGTGCCTGGCCAGGTAGAAGGCGAAGAGCCGGATGGAAGACCGGACGTCGATCGGGAGATGCGTCATCAAGCACATCCTGTACTGCCCAGGAGCCTCAGGGCCGGGGACCATTGCCTACGCCGGCGGGGATGGCCCCGTAGGCCTCTCCCGCGTTTGTCCGGTGGCGCCGTACCGGGCCTGGCTCGTAGCGGTGCTCGGCGTTGTAACCCACGCTGCGTGATGCCTTCTACGTGATGAGCGCGGCCCCCCACCAGCGCATGCCGAGTTGGTCGAGTGCTGCGCGTCGTTGGTCGGCGAGTTTGTTGGCGCGGCGGCGTACGTTCGCCGTCCACATCCTTAGATCGACAGATCGACGAGGACGGTGCCCTCCGGTGTGGTCTCGCGTCCGGTGGCGGCAGGTCCGGGCCTCCAGCGGCAGCTCTTCAACGTGCTTGCGGGGGACGTTGAGATGGCCTTCACGGGCGGCGTGTGCTGCCTGCCGGTCCGTCAGGTTCTCCAGGCACCGCAGGACGCTCACCAGGGCAAGCTGTCCTGGTGAGATACCCGGACGACCGCGGTCCCCGAACGCCTCACGGAACTCCTCGTCCGAGAACACCACTCCGAGGCGATCGCGGATCCGCATCGCGAGACACCCCTTGGGGAACGCCGCTCGGGCGATCTCACGCGTCCCGGAGGGAACACCGTCACCAGAGCCGATCCCATCGACACGATCATCACCTCGCCCCCCTGGGGCGGCTCCCCTCGCACGCCCCTGACCAGCAAGACCAGCTATGCCGCCGCATCCCGGAGAGCCGATGTCAACAGAATCACCCGAATTGGGCAACAGGGTCATCGAGACCTTCTACAACCGCCGCCGCCTGCGCAAGCACAAGATCTTCGGCTACCTTACCCCAGCCGAGACCAGGCAACGGCACCAACACGACCTCGCGGCATAACGATCGAGGGTCCGAGATCACGGGGATACTTCAGCACGGCGCACGGGGTGCCGTTTGCGATCAGCCCATAGATCGCTCCGTGCACGCCCAGTATTGGGGTTGCTGTGGTCCTCGCTGTCCTCTCTCAATCCTCGCTGCCGAGGATTGGTCGCGAGCGGTGGATCCACCAGATGGCGATCAGAGCGACCACTACGGACAGGCCGATCCCCCAACGAGTGACGTGCAATACGGCGATGGTGAAGAGGACGGTGGCCGTGAACCCAAACAGGGACGCAGGGGTAAACAGATTGCGCCAGATGCGCATCATGTTCTGATAGAGCACCCATGCATCCGAGCTGGGTGGCCGTTCGACCAGCCATCGTCGGCGCGCCGGTCGGTGGTCGTTTCTGCTCTCGCCCTCGCCTCAGAACCGCGTCGGCATCAGTAACGAGTCGTAATTGTACATTGTGACGATGTAGAGCCCGGCGGCTAGCAGGTACAGCCCCGCGCTTAGCTGGAACAGCAGCAGACGGTGGTCCAAGGTGCCGACTTTCTTGCTGTCGACAAGTACCCCGAGCACCACGGTGAGCGCGATGGTGAGCAGGCCGCCGAACGATTTGGCGGTGCTCATTTTGAGAGTGATTTTTTCACGCACGGCGGCAGCTGCCGCCGCGTCGTCGTAACTGATGGCCCAGGCGATCCACGCCTTTTTCCGGGCACCTTCACCAGTGATCGCCACGCAGACAATGCCGGACGGGTCCAGTGGCGTTGATGTTCGACCGAGAGGGATGTGTCGTCCAGCGTGAAGGAGCTCGTCCGCGAGCCGGCCGAGGGTGGGTTGATGTCCGACCACCAGGACGGCATTCCCGGCCGGGCCGCGTGCCGCCTGCAGCAGACTTTTGGCGAACCGCTGTATGTCTGTTCGTGTCAGATCCGGCGGTCCTTTTAGCGCAGGCGACGTCTTGATCGGAATTCGCCTCTGATCAGACTCCTCGATTGCCACCTGGGCTGACCGGTCATGTGTGACTGGCAGACCGTTGAGAAGCTTGCACAGTGTGGCTTGTGCCACCGGTGTTTCGGCACAACGAATGGCCTCCAGCGCTATCGCCTGCCGGCCGGGCGGGGCCTCGCGCTCCAGTTCCTCACGCAGCCTCTTGCTGACAGCGTCGATCGGAAATTCTTCTTGTCCGTCGCGATGGCTGGTCGTCAACCGCTCGTCGCGGTGCGCACCATGGCGGCATAGCAGCACGTACCTCACATCGATCCCCTCCTTCGGCCCAGTCGGCGTACGCTGTTCGGTTCGACGGTGAGCGGTCCGAGGACCGCCCCCGTCGACGTCAGCGCTTTTGGCGAGCCTTCGTTGGTGCTCGCAGCGCAGCCCATACATGCCACTTGCAGTTGTGGCGACGAACGGTTCGCGCTTCGCGCCTCGCGGTGGTGTCACTCGTCCTGGGACATGATGATCGCGCTGTAGGGGCCGAGTCCGACGGCTCCGGAGCAGGGCATGCCGTCCCGGCTCGGTCCGTCTGCGGAGAGGTCGAAAGCGGGGTGGTTGCTGAAGGTGGGGTCGTAGCCGGACCAGTCGCTGTTGAAGCGGATGCGCCAGGTGCCGTGGCGGGGGAGGCCGAGGAGATAGTCGCAGTAGGCGCGGTTGCCGAAGTTGGCGAGGATGACGGTGCTGTCGCGGGGGCCGGCGTGGGCGTAGCGGTGGAAGGCGATGACCTTGTCCGTGTTGTTGACGTGGTGGACGACGGTGTCCTGCCCGCGCAGCCCGGCTGTGCGGTCGGTGCGGTTGCGGCGGAGCGCGATTAGGTCACGGTGCAGTCGGACGATGCCGGTGTAGCGGTCCTCGCGGGTCCAGTCGAGGGGATTTCGGTCGTCGAAGGTGCCGTCGGCGAGGAATTCCTGGCCCTGGAAGAGCATGGGGATACCAGGTGAGGTGAGCACGAGGACGGAGCCGAGCGTCGCACGCTTCTTGGCGTACCAGCTGTCGGCGTTGTGGGGCCAGATGGCCTCGGGCAGGCGGACGTTGCCGGAAAGGTCGCCCGACGCGTCGTGGGACTCCAAGTACTGGATCCGGTGGAAGGCGTCGTTGTCATAACGGTGTTCGATGGCGTCGCAGACGGAGCGCATGTCGCGTGACCTGTCATCGGGCACGGTGAGCGCCGCGCGCACGGGGCGAACGAAGCCGTCGTCCCACTGGGCGTCGAAGCCGGCGCCGCCCGGGGTGGCGTCGGTGATCCGCGCGTCATTGGCCATGTCCTCGGCGATGCTGAGCTTCCAGGGCTGGCGACGGTCGATCTCGTCATTGATCCAGCGCATCAGGCCCCAGCCGTCCGCGAGTTCGACGCCGCGGCCGGTCGAGCGGATGTAGGAGGTGGCGTCCCAGCGCAGGCCGTCGAGTCGATACTCCTCCAGCCAGTGCAGCGCGTTGTCGCGCAGGTACTGACGGACCTCGGGCCGGCCGTAGTCGGGGCGGGTGTCACCCCAAGGCGTCCATGCACGGCCGTCGTTGTAGAAGTAGATGCCGCCGCCGTCGTTTTCGTACCAGCCGTCGAAGCGCCACAGGTCGAGGTCGGTCGGCCCCAGGTGGTTGTAGACGACGTCGAACAGCACCGCGATACCGAGGTCGTGCGCCGCGTTCACCAGCGTCTTCAGTGCCCGGGGACCACCGAAATCCGTCTCGACTGCGAACGGCGCGGACGGGTTGTAGCCCCAAGAGGAGCCGGGAAACTCCGCCGCGGGCATCAGTTCGATCGCGTTGATCCCCAGCTTCGCCAGGTAGGGGAGTCGTTCGATCGCGTCGGTGAAGGTGCCGGGCCCGCCGCCCGGGAGGTCGTTGAAGGTGCCGATGTGCAACTCGTAGACGACCAGTTCGTCCCAGTCGGGGCTGCGGTACGGGGCGGTGCCCCAGGCGTGGTCGGACGAGACGACCAGAGAGTTGCCATGTGACCCGGTCATGGCCTGCGCGTAGGGATCTGTGCGCCACAGACGGGCGCCGTCCACCGTCGTGATCACGTACTTGTACTCATCACCCCGCTTCACCCCGGGCACGTTCGCGTACCAGTAGCCGCCGCCCTCGTGGTCCATCGCGGCTCCGGCAAGCTGCCAGCCGTTGAACGATCCGGTGACGACGACGGAAGCGGCGTGGGGTGCCCAGAGACGGAAGGCGGCGCCGTCCTCGTAGGGGAGTGATCCCATTCCGCGTCGCTGGGGCGGAACGGGCGCGTGTGCGTTGCCCATCACGGTCTCCGTTCAGACAAGGCGTGCGCTGCCTCAGAACCCGGTAAAGATTCGCCGCAGAAGGTCTGCGGCCTCGTCGGCCCAACCAATGGTGCGCAGCGTCGAACCAAGGTTCCCCGGCGGCCGGTTGATCAATGTGTCATTGCGGACGAGCCGGTCGAAGTCGACGAGCACCGGGTCCTGGCGCGTGGTGACTCCGTCGGGCCGGAAGAACTCCACGTCCGCCAGCCGCATCACCTTGATCAGCTCTTGGGCGACGATGCCGTACCCGACGGTGGTCGGGTGGACGCCGTCGAGCGAGAACAGCCCGCCGTCCGAGCGGCGCTGCCCTTCGCCCTTGAGGAAGCGGGAATTCGGCGGCGGCGTCAGCGCCTGGAGCGCCGGCGGCAGCGCGTACGGTTGCCACCAGTCCGGACGCGCCGCCGGATCCTCCGCGTAGCGGCGGGTGGCGAGCCGGTCAAGCAGGCCGCAGGTCTCCATCAGGTACCAGTCCGCGCCCTGCTGCCGGGCCTCACGGACCGCCGCGGCGATCGCGTCGTTGTACTGATCGATCGTCTCGTCGACCTGCTGAGCCTGCGCGGCGGTGATGCTCGGGTCGCGGCCGGGATCGAAATCGCGGTCGCTGATCCACGGCCGGGTGTAGTACGGGTAGTACGCCGAGCCCGGCGCGGTCTTGCCTTTCACGCCGCGGGCGATCGGGGCGATGGTGACATGCGGGACCGTGCACCAAATGACATGGCGTGCCTTGATGTCGGCGACCGCGGAGGCCACTGCCCTCAACTCGGAGGTGAAGTGCTCCGGCCGCCAGACGGTGAAGCGCCCCTTGCGGTCCAGATCGTCGAAGCCAGGGTCCTCGCTCCAGACCACCTTGAGTTCGGTCATCGCCCGCAGGGCGTTGTTCGCACCCAGGAAGATGACCAGCGTCTCGATGCCATGCTCGGCGCCGGTGCCATCGATGTCCTTGCCGAGCTCGGCGGCCGCACCCAGTTGACCGAAGGACGCCGCCGCCGGGGGCTGGGTCGGCAGGACGCGCAGGGCCGCGCGCTCGGCGGCGTTCGGAACGATCTGGATAATCGGGTCGTCCTTCGGCGTCTCGATGCGCTTGCGGCACGCGTCGGCGGACTTGGAGAGCGCGTCGCGCAGGTCCCAGCCGAACACGGCCAGGTTGTGCATGACAGCTGTGGTCGAGGGCACGACGCTGCCGGGCCCTTGTGTCCAGTACTGCTTGACCTGATCCATGTGACTCAACGCCCGGAAGAGCGCGAACGGGGCCTCCCACAGGTCCACGGCCGCCCCGTAGTGAGTCTCCAGTTCCCGGAGGAACAGTTCGATGTTGAAGGGCAGTCCGCCGAACCCGTCGTAACGGGGGTACCGGAACTGTTCGGCGCATCCCAGCTCGTACGCCACGATCGCCGGGTAGGAGAGAGCGGTGTTGAAGATTGCCGCGCTCTGGAAACCCTGCGTCAAGGAATCCCCGATCGCGACCAGCCGGTGCTTCGGCTTCCCTTGCCGCGCGACGGTGACATCGACCCCCAGCGTGGGATCGGTGACAGGCACCCGCGGTGCCTTACGGCTCACGGAACCAGCCATGATTCCCCCCGGCCCGGCGAGGCGCACCAGCTGTGCCCGCGCGGGGCCGCCTCCCTGCCTAGCAGAGCACGTTCCGGCACGGCAGATCTCGGACGAAAATTACGCAGAACACCGTGTCACGCCAGACCAATGCCATACGCCGGCAACGATCTCTTCGAAACACCGAGCATTCTCGCCGAGCCGACATTCAGGGAGTCGTGCACGCCGACCGCGCATGACCTCGGGGATGCCGACAAGGACTTGCCGCTGCGCTGGATCGCGGACAGCACCGACCCGGGGGCGTCACCGGCACCCTCACGAATGCGGTGGCCGGCGCCGACGTCGTCCTCGGCGTTCTCGTCTCGAACACCCTCGACGTCCGGGCAATGGCCGCCGGAGCCGTCGTGTTCGTGCTGTGGGATGCGAGTGGTAGCGCTGAAAGGAGAGGACGAGAGGCGAATCTGTCGCCGTGCCGGGTGAGAGGAATCAGCCGCGCGTCGATGTGCGGTGCGTGTTCGTGTTCTACGAGGAAAGCAGCCGGTGCGGAGCTTGAAGTATGGGAGGTGCGACTCGGTGCCGCGTTGCAGGCCCCATGCCGGGGCGGCGGAGCTGATGCTGCAGGGAAGGTCTCTATCGCGGTCGGAGACTGCGCGGCGCCACCGGTGACCTCGTGAGTCAACAGGAGCAGTAGTCCAGAACACCGGAGCCAGAACGTATCACCCCGGCGAAGACCGTGCCCTTCGCCGTGCGCTGAACGACGCATTGACAGACAGCAGGGGGTCCAACAGTTTGGGAAGCAGCCTCTATGTGATGTACAGGCTGAATGACCTCCAGCCACTCCGGCGAGGGACAACGTCATGACCGTTGCAGACAGCTCCGAAACCCATGACGGTAGTTCCGCGAGCGTGCCATCTTCGGCGGCAGACGCGGGACCCAACCGCAGTGGTGTCTACGCTCGCTGGCAGACACGGCCGCTGCCGCCGCGGCCCCCATTCTGGCCGCCCAAGCCTTGGGTGCCCTTCCCTTCATTCTTCGAAGAGCTTCGAGTCGATGTAGACGGTCTGTACCCCACCATGACGGTCAGCGGCACCATCTCACGGCTCATCGGTGGCAGCCTCACCTGGCTCGCGCGCGTGAGCTGGGATGTGAACCGCGCGGGCTATGCGGGGAGCATCACCTACCGAGACGGAACCGTCGGCCTGGAGCCGCACAGCGACGTTCTGGTGCAACTGGCCGAGGGCGGAATGAGGACGGCGACGGTCACCTTCACCGGCTCCGGACTGCCTGACTCAACGCACACCTTCGCTTTCCGGCAGGCGGAGTTCCGCAATGTGGGCGTCGAGTACGACTGGGCGAGCGACGCCACCGCAGTCACCCAGTACGACTTGGGTTCACACCCGAACCGTCCGGCCGACCTGCCCAACACCACACTGTCCATCGAGGGTGCCTTCAGCCGCTTTGGCATCGCCATGACCCAGACCACTGGGGGCAACGCCATCCCGATCGACAAGGCGGGAAGCGACGCACTCTGGTCCGACATTGAAATGCACGACGCCATGCAAGCGCACTGGTCGAAGTGGGCCGATCAGGCTCAGTGGCAGATATGGGTACTGTTCGCCGCGCGCCATGAGTCGGGCAGAAGCCTGGGCGGGATTATGTTCGACGACATCGGCACCGCGCAACGGCAGGGTTGCGCCATCTTCAGCGACTCGTTCATCTCCGACCCGCCTCCCTCCGGCGACCCAGCACCGGACGCAGCCGTGCAGCGCATGCGTTTTTGGACGGCGGTGCACGAGACGGGGCACGCCCTCAACCTCGCCCATTCCTGGCAGAAGAGCCTCGGCACCGCGTGGCTTCCGCTTGCTGACGAGCCGGAGGCGCGCAGCTTCATGAACTACCCGTACTTCGTCGGCGGCGGCCCCGCCGCGTTCTTCGCCGACTTCCAGTACCGGTTCAGCGACGATGAGTTGCTGTTCATGCGACACGCACCGGAACGCTTCGTCGAGCCCGGCAACGCGCCCTGGTTCGACCACCACGCGTTCCAGCAGGTGCGCAAGGCGTCGGCCAGCACCCTGGAACTCACGTTGCGCGTCCATCGCGAAGTGCCGAGGTTCGAGGCGCTGGAGCCGGTGGCGGCGGAACTCAAGCTGAAGAACGCGTCCTCCATTCCCACCGTTGTCGACCGCAACATCCTGCGCAGCGATGGGCTGACCGTGGTCATCGCCAGGGATCGGCATGAGCCACGGCAGTGGCTACCGTACATACGGTACTGCGCGCTGGCCGAACCACATGTGCTGCAACCTGGCGAGTCCTTGTACGCGCCTTTGTTTCTGTCAGCCGGACGCGGCGGCTTCGAGCTCTGCGAACCGGGACGCTACCGCGTCTACGCGGCGCTGCGCACTCCGTCCGGCGACGTCCTGTCCGCCCCCATGCCCATAGAAGTGCGCCCGCCGGTCAGCAGGGAAGCCGAGCTGATGGCTCCCGACGTGTACACCGAAGAGGTGGGCCGGGTGCTGGCCTTGGGCGGGAGCCGGGGAGGCGCACCCTCCATGGATCACGCCAACGACGTGCTGCACGAGGTCGTCGAAAGGCTGCCCGACAGCGCGCTCGCCATCCACGCAGCCGCTTCCCTGGGGCAGATGGCCACGCTGCCGGGCCGGGTCCTGACCGAGAACGCTCACGGCGAGCGCAGCTTCCACCTGACCGACTCCCGGCCCGATGCCGCAGTCCCACTGCTCGGCAAAGCTTACGCGGACCCGCGAAGGGCCGCCGTCACTCTGGGACACATCGGAGTGACCCGGAACGTCGAGCAGGTCGCTCCCGTCCTCGGCCGCCTCGGCGAACGCACCATGGCAGCCGACCTGGCGTCCAACCTTGCAGACACCCTCCGAGAGCGAGGTGTCCTGCCCTCGGTCGTCGCCGCGGTCGACGCGACCGCTGTCGAGCTGGGTGCCGAGGCCGCACCTGGAACTGGGGACCGCCCCACGAGTCTGCCGTAGGGAGGCAGACATGTCCGACGCACCGCAGACTTCGGCATACCGTCGAAACCGGAAGCGCCGAACTAGCAGCCGACTCTCACCCTGCAAGATCAGTGGCGAAAGGGCAGCGACCCAAACCGCGTGTGAGCGGGACCAAGACGCCACCATCAGAACTCGGATGCAGCAAGCTGGGCTTCGCGGCCCCAGAGACGCGGCACAGGCCCGGCAGGCGGTCACCGCAACCGGTCCACTTCGACGCAGGTGACAGAGGTACGGCGGGACTTGATGTGGATGGCAGCCAGCTGGAACGCGCGTTCTATGGGCCTGGCCCCGCGCCGGAGCCGTGGGTGACCGAATGCCCGGTGACATTCGACGCCTGGTCGGCCTATGCCCTCCATGGCGCCAGCGGCCGACGCGTCGATGTGATTCTGGCAGTCCACCAGGACCATGGGTCGCAAGCCGTGGTGGCACACCTCGTGGCACACGCCACCGCGGATGCGCGCATCGTCGCTGCGGGAGCGGTCGTGGTCGCTGAACTGACCTTCAGCGACCTGCTGCACGCCGTGCTGCCACTGACGAATCTGCGCGGCTTGGTGCGCAGGGCCAAGCGTCTGTCCCTGCAACAGATTCAGATGGCCGCCGCCGGCGGACCGGATTCTGTGATTGCCTCGACGATGACACCGGACGATCCGGACTCCGTCTCCATCGACGCTGACGTCCGCACCAACGAACGCGGCAGGCAGCTCAGTTGGTTCGTTTCGCTGCTCGTCGCCGTTGCCTCGGGATGGGCAACCGATCCTGCCACCGAGATCCACGCCATTCTCCACGCTGCCGACGAGCAGCCGGAGGAGCCGCCACAGATACAGCTGTCCTCGACACATACCCTCGACAGGCGCCGGAAGTACCCGGTGACGAGCGTGACAGGGAATCGAGAGGTAAGCACCGCCACGGCCCGCTCCCGCACCACCGTAAAGGCCGACGCGGCCGAGCAGCTCTTCTCCGTCGACTGCAGCGGCCTTGTATGGGCAGTTGTCGACAGCGGCGTGGACGCGACGCACCCCGCCTTCGTATTGCGTGACGCCGCTGGCGCGCCCGTTCCCGGACAGACCAGGGTTGTCCGTTCCTTCGACTTCGTCTCGGCCCGACAGCTCGTTGCCAGAGACGCGACGACAGTGGGCTTGATCGACTGGCGGCGAACGCTTCCGACGCTGGAGTACCTGCCGCCACCAGGCTTTGCACCCGCGTCTGCCGACACGGCAGTGGTCAAGCAACTCGCGGGGCAGTGCCCGTACAGGATCCCGGCCAGCCCGCACGGTACCCATGTCGCCGGCGTGCTGGGAGGGGACTGGCCGGAGCGGGCGGTACGCGGGCTTTGCCCTGGCATCCGGCTGATCGACTTCCGAGTCATCGACCAGGCCAACTCGGGGGATGAGTTCTCTCTCGTCATTGCTCTCCAGGCGATCCGCTATGTCAACGAGCAAGCGGGCCGGATCGTCATAGCAGGGGTCAACATCAGCTTGGAGGCGCCCCAGGCAGTCGCCGCGCACGCATGCGGCTGGACACCGGTGTGCGTAGAAAGCGACCGGTTGGTTCGTTCAGGGGTGGTGGTCGTCTGCTCGGCAGGCAATGCCGGCTTCACCGGCCGTGCGCGAACCGTCGGCGCCGGCTACAACGCGATGAGCATCACTGACCCGGGCAACACGGAGTCCGTCATCACGGTCGGGGCAACGCACCGGACTGACGTGCACCGGCATGGTGTCAGCTACGTCTCCAGCCGGGGCCCGACCGCGGACGGACGACTCAAGCCCGACCTGATCGCGCCAGGTGTGGACATTGATGGGCCCGTGCCCGGCGGTGAGAAGCGAGCCATGGTCGGAACCAGCCAGGCGGCCGCCCACGTCAGCGGTGCCGCGGCAATGCTGCTTGCCCGGTACCCAGAACTGATCGGCCGTCCGGAACGGGTCAAGGAAATCCTGTGTCAGTCGGCCACCGACCTGGGGCGGGAACGATCGTTTCAAGGGCACGGGCTACTCGACGTACTGCGAGCGATGCAGGCGACGTGACCGCCCGGACCGGTGCGGACGCCGAGGGGTGAGGACAGTGGGGGACCGGAAGGACGCACGTGAGAACGTCAACCTGATCGTGACCGGGGTTTTGGCCCTCGGCCTGCTCGCGCTGTTCTGGGTGCTCAGCATCACGGCGATCGGAGCCTCAGCCGATCCGCCCCGACAGGCCGATCCGGCTCCACGCGAATCGACGGCTGTGGGCCGGTCGACCGTCGGTTCGTCGACTGGGTCCCGCCCTGAGCAGGCCCGAGGAGCGTTCAGCACGTTCGACCGCCGAGTGATCGTCGTCGGGCTGGTGTCACCGCTGCTCACGACCATCGTCGGCTTCTACTTCGGCACACGCGTCAGCGCGTCCGAGCGGCGAGCTGCTGAGGCCGATGCGCAGTCGTCGAGGCAGATGGCCACCTCGACCGCTGTAACAGCGCGGGAAGTGGTGAACCGAATGTCCAAAGGCGAACAGGCGCAATCCGTGCTCGGCGACATCGCACAGAAGAACCCGGAGGCATACGCCAGGATCACCAGCGTCGGCTGAGGAGATACAGCATGCCGCTTATCGCGCACTGGTCGGGCGAGAACCTGCACGAGGACGTCGCCATGGTGGTCGGAGACGCTGGAGGGGTCGGCTTGTACTGCCGCGTGTGCCAGAAGAGGTGGCGACTGGACGCTCTCCTCGAGCGCTACGCCGAGGACGGTCAAGAAGCAGGCGGCGTGCGCGGAGCCTCCCGGCTTCAGGATGTCGAGTCCGCCTGGGCTGAAGTGGAAGGGGGGTTCAGGGCGGTGAGCGACCTCTATTGACATCGCTACTGCAGGCAAGCGCCGCGGCGTGAGCATCCACATCGTCCTCGACCTGATTCAGCAGATGGAGCGTCCCGGGCGCCGAGGCCCATCTCATGCTCCGCGCCGTCGGACCAGCAGCCGGCGGCCCGGCCGGTGGGAGCACAGCGGGCCGTTTGAACGGTCGGTGCCGGCCTACGGCGGCCACGGGAAGGCACGTGTGAGTGAGATGTCCGTACCGCTTCACACGGCGCGGGTAGGTGTGCCGCCCGCATGGCGCCCACTTCGTTCACCGCAGGTGCCTCCTTGGGATTGCGCTGCGGACGCAGTTGGCGTGCACCCTGATGGGCGATGAATACGCGCAGCCTCAGCTCGGTGTCGACGGGGATCGGGCCTCCGCCGGACGTGCCGCGGTCCTTGACCGCCGCCGCCACCGCGTTGCGCACGGCGACACCGACCGCAGGGCCGAACTCGGTCTGGCGCACGTTGATGTGATGGTCGAGCAGGCTGGCGACGGCGGCCTCGCTGTGGAAGAGCTGAGGCACGGTCACGGGCTGTTTCAGGCCGGTGATTCCGGCAAGACCGATCTCCGTCAAGACCGATCTCCGTCGCGTTCTTCCGCAGGTCGGAGAGCATATGGGGGATGGGCGAGTCCGAGCTCGGCCTGCGCCTGCCACAAGGCCGGCATGAAGCGCGCAAGCACCGCGACCCGGGCGGTCACGGTGGCCGCCGGGTCGCCGATGTAGTAGAGCTTGCCCGACTTCCTCCAGCCGAGGCCGAACGAGATCGGATCGCGGTCCTCATCGGGCCCGAGTTCGACACGGACCGGCCCTGACGGCTGCAATCGCCACAGCAGTCGGTTCTCGAGCACGTCCGCGATCGGCGTACCCGTGTCGCCGGCCGGCGACGCACCGGGGGCCGTCGATGTCGTCGTGTCTATGCCGCTCGCCCGCGCGAGCACGTCGTACGTGGACGTGGCATCATCGATCCGCTTGATGCGCGACAGCAGGCTCGGACCGCTCTCCGGCGTGTGCATCGACCACTGCTGGTAGCCGATGGAGATCACCCCGGAGTCCCACGACGTCACCGCGTCGATCTCGCCCTCGGTCACGCTGATGGCAACGAGGACGCGGCTCCAACGGCGGGTCGAGCAGGAGTTCCACTCCTTCGCCAACGTGTCATCCTCATGACTCACGTCCGACGCCACTACCCGTGACGGTCTGTCACCGGCGCGTGGGGCACTCCCCGGCTTCACGGAAATCTTCCGGGGCCGAGAAGGTGCTCAGTGGAGTACGGACAAACGTGTTCAGGGAGATGACGGGCTGTTCGCTCGACCCGAGCGGAGTCGTGGCACGATGACCTTGTGGAGAGCTCTGGCCTTTCAGCGCGTCGTCGCATGCTGATCGAGGCGGTCGTCGTGGTTGCGGCGCCTGCTTCGAATCAGGTGGCCTTGCTGGACAAATACGACGTACCGCCGGACGAGATCGTCTTGGGCTTTGATGATGCCTTCCGCCTTGCTGGGCAACTGACCGATGAGGGCCGGCTCAGTCGTGAGGTGTTGCCCTCGTTGTAGATGATCGATGAAGTTTTCAGTGAGATGTCCCAGGTCACCGACGTGGATAGGTGGACAAGGAGGCCTTGGCGACCGATACCGGGTGGGGACGCGCCCGGCAGTTGGCGCGAGAAGTCCTCACCGCGGAAGGCGAGGGGATGTCTCCGCTGCCAGGCATCCGCGTCGTTCGATGAGTCCCCAGCCTGGCCCGCGGTCTAGGCTGCGGTCTCGCGTCCGATGGCAGCGAGCCGGTTCTTGAACTGTAACTGGGGCCGTTGATGGAGACGACGTCAGGTCAGGATGATGGAGCCCTTCTCGTAGCGCTTGGAGATGACCTGGAACACCAGGTGGCCTCAGCGCGTTCGAGGGGGGGCTGGTAGCCGACTTCGTCGACGACGAGAATGTCGGGGCCGAAGGTCGGTGCGGGATTTGCTGTTGAGTCGTCCGGCCGCCTTGGCAATTTTGAGCTGGCGGACCATGTCGTCAAGGGTCGTGAAGTAGACAGAGAAGCCGGCCCGGCAGGCGGAGACCGAGAGCGCGACGGCGATGTGGGTCTTGCCAACCCCGGGCGGGCCCAGCAGGGCCGCGTTGGCCTTGGCCTCGACGATGGCGAGGTTGGCGAGATCTTTGATCTGGCGGGGATCGAGTTCGGGTTGGAAGGCGAAGTCGTACACGTCGAGCGTTTTGTGGTGCGGCAGCCCGGCAGTGGCGGGAGCTGTTGGCCGGCCGCGCAGACGGCCCGACATGCTCTTCGCCGACCGCGGCTACGACCACGACAAGTACCGCCGACTGCTTCAGCAGCGTGGCATCCGGCCCGCGATCGCCGAACGCGGTCAGCCACACGGCACCGGCCTGGGCACTTTCCGCTGGGTCGTCGAGCGCACCATCTCCTGGCTGCACGGCTTCCGCCGCCTGCGCATCCGCTGGGAACGACGCGACGACATTCACGAGGCCTTCCTCGGAGTCGCCGTCTGCCTGATCACCCACCGCCATGCCCAGAGGCTTTGTTAGGGCCAGTAAGCGGACTTACGGGTCCCCTTCGCGGTCTTCTTTGCAAGTAGAACTTCGCAAACGGTTCGGCCGAACCGTCTCGGGGATCTCCGTTCGAGACGCGGCGACGCGTCCAGGTGGTTCGGCCGAACCACCTGGACGCTTATTCGGTTGGGGCGGCACGGATCCTCGGCCGGGCCGGTAGCGCTGCCGGGCGCGGCGGCCGGCTTGGAGACAGCAGCAGAGGCCCCGGCCTCCTGCCAGCGCGAGCCCGCTGAATCCGGGATCGACACCCAGAGTGTGAAGAACTCCGTCAACGTGGCCCCTGACCAGGCATGCAGGAGCTGCTCACTGCTCAGCCTTCACCTGGATAGTACAGGCGCAGGACAACCGAGTTGATTGGCGTGAGATCCCTCCAAACCCCGTCCTGCGGCCACAGCCTGTCGCCGCAGTCGCCTGTCCCGTTGTATCCGGTGCACAGCTCTGCCAGAGCGTTCCAGCCGTACTGGTTGTTGTAGATCCAGTGCTTGTTGTACTGGCCGCTCAAGTTGTGCGCGCCGTAGCTGTACCAGATGTGGGTGGGCGTCGATGACAAGGGTGCACCCTCGGCGTACAGGCAGACGGCTCCGTCGGGACAGTTGTACCGGGTTTTCTCGGCCTGTGCCTGAGCGGGACCGACCGCTGTCACAACCGCAGCTGCGGCTGTCAATGCCATCACCAGGGCTCGGCGAATACTTCCCCTCATGGATCCCTCCATTGTCAGCCATCCATAGATCGCGCATTGATGACTGTAGGCATATTCCGTGGCCCGCGAGCACCAGTCCGCGCACGGTGACTCCCCAGTTCGTGCACGGTGCACAACGCGGCAGTAGAGTGCCCGTGCACGACGGGGGTGCATTGGAATGACAGACCGTCACGATCTTCACTTAACAGGAACTGAGGCGTTCGAGGCGGTTGCCTCATCCTTGTTCGCGCCTTTGCGGGTTACCGGTCCCGGCCCGCAGGAGTTCGATGCCGTGGTCAACCACACAGCCATCGGACCTGTGGTCGTCGCCCGTATCCAGGCCACTGCCGCAACGGTGACACGGGGCAGCCGCAGCATCACCTCCAGCGACGTGGAGTGGATGCACTTCACTCTGCACCATCATGGCCCGCTTACGGCGACCCAGGACGACCGGACCACGACGGTGAAACCCGGTGAACTGTTCGCCTGTGACAACACCCGGCCCTACCGGCTCATCGGTGCCGACCCCAGCGACATGACCGTGTTGTGCGTTCCCTGGGCAAGCCTCGGCAGGCATGCGCACTCCATCAGCCGGCGCACCGTGCTCCCCATATCCCCCCAGGGCGGAATCGGCTCACTCCTCGGCCACGCACTGTCCGCAGTCAACGAGGATCTCCCGCGCCAGGGTGTAGCGCGTACCCATCTGGCCGACGCGCTCACCGCCCTGCTCCTCGCTGCTTTCTCCGAGACCACCCCTGAGCGGGCTTCCGTCACCAGCGAACTTGTCGACCGTATCCGCGCCTACGCACTGGCCCACCTTGGCGACTCTCAGCTCAGTGCGGAGACGGTCGCGCGCCAACACCGCATCTCAGTCCGGCACTTGCACGCACTGTTCAGAGGCGGCGATCTGACCTTCACCGCCTGGGTCCGGCACGAACGCCTGCTACGGATCCGCAGGGATCTCCTCGCCTCCGCCTCCTCAGACGTCTCCACGGCCACCATCGCAGCACGATGGGGCGTACACGACACCAAACACCTCGGCAGGGCCCTGAAACGCGAGTTCGGTGAAACCGTCAGCGACCTACGCCGCGGCCGGAGGGCCTAGTACTCCAGCAGGAGTTCGCTGTCTGACCTGGTCTTTCGGGCGCGGACCTGACCGGCGATCGAGGCCCTGGGCCCTGGAACCCTACGAACCGCCTGAACACCGCGACCGAGCACCAGGTGCGCGAGGTAACGTCCTGGCCCGCGCCGAGCAGCACGACCGGAGCATGCTTCTCGGCGTTCAGGAATCTCTCGAAGTTCGCTTCAAGCAGTAGAGCCCCGGCAACGACGCCTGACAACCCACGTGCCCTACCCGGGGATCAGCGCCCTTGGCACCCGTGCCTGACGGCCTGCAACCCGTTCAGCTGGATCATGCGCATCCTGGGCGCTTCTGGGACGTTGGAACGGCCATGCACGCACACGAGCCCACTGCGCTCACCTCGCACATCCCGGCCCAGGACGCCACCGTTCACCGCCTGGCGCTGCTCACCCTCGACGAGGCGCAGCACCTGTTGCGCCTGCTCGAACTGATCGCTGCTGAGGGCGAGGACGAACTGTCCCAGGAAGCCGAGTGGTTCGCCCGCGAGATCACCGGGCGCATTCCATCAAAGAGCTAGCCCGTGCAGTCTGCCCCCGAGCGCATGTCACCCCGCCGGCACATGCGCATAGCCTGGCGTGCCTGGCAGGCCAGGGTGCCGCGTCAGGCAGCTGCCGTCACGTCATCCGTTGTGCCACCGGCGACCGGAATCACGGGCTGCACGGTCGGCAGTTTTTTCAGCAGGCTGCGCATCTTGGTGACCTCGGCTCCGTCGAACTGGGACCAATGGGTGTGGCAGATGATCGTGGTGGCCAGGTCGCGCGCCCGAAGCCGCAGCCGGTCGTAGGAGGCGGCCTCGTCTTCGGTCCAGTCGCCCGTTGCAGGCCGCTTGAAGCGCCGCCACCCGTCGGTCGATGAGATGGCCTCGGCCGGCTCGAGGGACCAGGCGAGTCGTTTCTGCAGGGCGTGCAGCTCGGCTTGCACACCGAGGAGCTCGCGCTGTGCGTCGATCAGATCGGCGGGGAAGTTGGGTTCGGAAACGTCGGCCATGAAATGGAATGTTAGTGCGATCCTGTGGCGGGACATGGTTATGGAGGCTGTTGTGCAGCTTGCTGTGACTTTTCGAGGTAGATGGCACCTGGTCGAGCAAGTCGGAAGCGACGATGCATTGGGCTATTAGCGTGCTCAGCGTCCCTGGCCGCGCTCTAATCAAGGGGGCCCCACCAGACGTCGGGCACGAAGCGGCCGCGGCAGCAGCAGCCAGGGTGTTGACACCGTACGTACTCCCGCCAAATACGCATATTGCCGCTTGGCGCGGACAACTGGTGGCCTCACACTGCACTGCATGGCGAAGCTGCCGGAACATCCAGAGACGAGTGAGTCGGCGTCACCCCGTACGTCGGCGCGGCACCGGGTGCGGCTGCCAAGGCTGCTGGTGTCCGAGCCCGTGGGGCTGGGGCAGGTCGTGGCTCGGGCCACCGCTCGGGTGGGAATTGCCCCGTGCCCGCCGTGTAAGGACCGGGCGCGGCGTCTGAACGCCTGGATGCGACTTGAGCCGCGCCCGTGAACCGGGACCAAACAGCCTGAGATCTGTTGCTTCTCGGAAGGTTGGTGGGGGCGATGAGTGACGCGAAGCAAACGTTACCTCTGGGGAATGCGGGAGCTGGGTCGTTTCTCGGCTCCATGGAGGGAGGTGCGTTGCCCGCCGGGTCCGGGAGCTCACCCTTCGGTGGGTTATCCGCTTCTTCCCCGGCTGCGGCGACCTGCCTGAGCTGCGCTGCCGAAGCGCAGAGCTCAGCCACTACGCACGAGCTGGCGGTGGCGGTGTACGCGGTGGGCCGGCTGGCGCCGCGGTTCGCCAGCCTGGGGGCGGAGAAGGAGTTCGACCAGCTGAGCAGCGCAGACGCGGCCCTCGGGCGCGTGGAGTGGGATGTCGGGTTGCTCCGTCGGGTTCTTGAGCGTCCGGAGAACCGCTATGTGGCGCGCCAGGTGTGCTGGGTTCTGACTGTGCAGGACGTGGAGTCGTACCTGATCGTTCCGCGTGATGATGAGGACATTGCCGAGTTGCTGGCATCCTTGCCCGAGAATGGACAGGAGGTGCTGCACGTCGTGGTCGGCAGTACGCCTCCCGCTGGCGGAGCGGTGCCCGCAGAAGCCTCGGCGCTTGGCCTGCCAGCTCTGTCGATGCAGCAGTTCATGTCGTTCACCCAGCAGGAATTCGTTGACGCGCTGCCCCTCCCGGTCGAGGCGCAGCTTTCCTCAAGCGGGACGGAGGAAAGTCGGGAGACCGAGGAGGAAGCGGGCAGCCGTACACGTGACGGGTTTCGTGCAGTTGCGACCGATGTGTTCGCACGCTTCACAAAACGGGCGGGGAACTGGGGGCGCAGCGACGAGCACCGTGCGCTGAACTACGTGGCCCTGCGCTATCCAAAGGTGTACAGCGCTGTCTTCGAGGCGGCTCGCTCCGGCAAGTCGTTCGTCGGTGTGGAGGCCCGGCGGGGCGCCGTTTCGGGGCAGCGGCGGGTGGTGGCCGTGCAGCTGACGGTGCGTGATCGACGTACGGACATGACGGAGCACTGGCAGTGCCTGGTCGACGTCACCGACGTCTTCCCCTTCCTGGCCGGCCCGCTGTCACCGGTCTACGGCTGACGCCCCGGCCACCGGGTGCCTTCCCGTGTCCCGCCTTCCCGCATTCACCGCGGCCGCGGCGTTGCCGCAAGCTGCGGCCGTCCCTGCTCCGCCGCCGCACAGCGGCACAGCCCGCTTCACCATGACGGCGGACAGTTGCGATGTGGCTGCACGTCTTGGCTGCGAGGAAATGGCGACAGACGACCACGCCTTCTGTGTGGCGGGGGTCGATCGCGCCTGTTCTTCGGACTGTAGGGGAAGCATCGCGGCGTGCGAGGGCTGCAAACAGAACTGGCAGACGTTGTGCAGCCAGGCGCTGGAGGAGGCTCTGGCCGCGTGCCGGGACGTGGCGGCAGGGCCCTGTCCCGACTACCGGATGGTCCGAGGGCTCCTGGACTGCGCCTGTCGTTGTCCGGCGCCGCTCGTGGACTGCGGCGGCTACTGTGCCGACCTCCTCAACGACTCGCTCTTCTGCGGCAGTTGTTCAGGCCCAGAGTGCGATCCGTCCTCCGAGGTGTGTTGTGGTGGCGTCTGTACCGTCCTCGGTACGGACGCTCATTGCCGTAACTGCGGCGATGCAGTCAAACCTGGTCGTAGGTGCTGCAACGGACGGCCGACTCTCCTGGGCACGTCCACCGACTGCGCAGGGTGCAACGATCCCTGCAACACTAAGGGGCGGCGCTGCATCAGCGGCGTGTGCACCTGCCCTCCGGGCAGTCCTCCGTGCGGGCCCGACGGCGTGTGCACCCCGTCTGCCCGCTGCTGCCAGGGGAGCGTCTGTCAGCCCGGTGAAAGCTGCTGCGCGGGTGCCTGCACGAATACCCGTACCGATAAGACGAACTGCGGAGGATGTGGCCTCCGGTGCCCCGGAGACATGGTCTGTCTCAACGGCGTATGCGAATGCCCGGGTGGTCTTGCGCTGTGCGGGGATCCTTCACAGGGCCACTGCTGCCCCTCCGACCAGTGCTGCAATAATGAGTGCACCGATATCAACTCCAATTCCCTTCACTGCGGTTCCTGCGGCAATAGGTGCCCAGGGGCCACGGTCTGCGTGGGTGGGAAATGCCTATGCCCGCAGGGCACTACGGAATGCAAAGACCCTTCCACCCACATCACTTTGGCGTGCTGCATTCCCACTAGTCGATGCACAACTCTTAGCGACGACCCCAAAACGAAGGTCGCCTGCTGCTACGACATTAGGACTAATAGAGCTCCCACCTCGCCCCAACGCATTTGTCCACCCTGGTCAAACAACACTGGCCCATTCCCGGAAGCCAAGGGAAAGGCGTACTGCTGCCCCGCTGACCAGCGCTGCTGCACGTCGACGAGCAATGGGTGCTGCCCATGATGCCCATACTGATGCGAGACCGGGAGAGCGATCATCTGCTGGCCGAGACCGCCGCCGTGCTGCGTGAGCGCGGATGGCCCCTGGAACAGCACCTAGCGCCGCTCCAGGAGGCGCTAGCCGCTGCCGCTCGCCTGGGCGCCGAGTTCCGTGCGGCCAGCCTGGGCCGTCCTGATGCGCTGGCCGGCCTGCGGCCACGCCTGGGCGGCATGCCCCTGGGGAAGGTCGGCAAGCCGCTGCCCGACGCACCGCCGGACTTTCCCGGCGGCGGCAGTTGTCTGGGCCCCCATCTGGACCCCGGCCCGGTTGCCTGGTCGGGGGTGCAGGTGGCGGGCGGACCCGGCCAATTGGCGGGCCCGTTCGTGGAGCGGGCGTTCGCCGCCTGGTACCGGATCGCCGCCCCGCTTGAGGAAGCCCTGCAAGGTGCGCGCGCCTGGCTGGACACCCCGCATGAGGCCCCGCACTTCGCAGACCCGGTGCGCGGCGCCGACTGGACACGCTGGCCCGAGGGATGGCGCATGCCAACCCTGCCGTGCCTGTCCGAACAGCAGGTCTGCGTAGGCGAAATCCTGAACTTCTCGTGGGAGTCGTTGGGAGCACCGCCAGTGTTCCCGCCCATCGGAAGCATCACCCCGACGGAGATGTGTCACGGCTTCACCGGGCCACTGATCCTCCGCCCCGCCGCAGGCACCCTATTCCCACCCCAGACGGCCAACGCCATCACCACCCTCGCCATCGACACACACCCCGCTACCATCGCCGCCTGGACCGCCTTCCAGATCCGCATCAACATTCCCGCCAACTTGCGCCCCGGCTGCCACGAGGTCGGCTGGATACACGGGTTCGAGCCGACGGCCGTCACACAGCTTCGCGCCCTGGGCGAGCAGTGCCGCCCGCACTTCCCGAACAACTCCCTGGCCACCTTTCCCAACTTCATATGGAAGCCGGAGCAGTCCTTCACCCTTCTCGGCCCGCCAGACATAAAGACCTTCACTGGACCGGACGGTAGGAGCGAGCTGACGGCTGAGGCCTGCACGCCGGTCCGACTGCTCTGGGAGTCAACTGCCAAGGTGTGCACGGGAACGCGGACGAGGCTGAGCGCCACGCTGCGACGTGACGACAACGGCGACATCGTCCGGGCAGCGCTTCCTGCGACCGGGCAGTGGCAGGTCTACGAGGCGGAGGACGTGCGATACACCCTGACCGTTGAATCCCGCCTGGAACACGGCGGGATCTGCGGGCGGTCCGAGCGCTCCGTGACCGTGCACCGCTATCGAAAGATCCACACCGAAGTACTGACCGGCCCCTGCACGGACCCCGGCGGCACGGTGGAGGTTGCCGTGCGCCTGTCCTGTCCCGCGCCCTCGGAGGGCCTGACGATGACGGCGGCGTCGAGCGCCCCGGCACGGATCGCGGGCGCTTCAGCGACCATCGCCCCGGACACCGACAGTGCAGTCCTGCAACTGCCTGCAGGACACGAATGCGGCAGCGCTGAGATCGAGTTGACAGTACCTGGATATCCGCCTGCCCTTCTACGTGCCGAGGTAGCCGGCGAGCCAGTGATCACCGTGATCCGCACCGCGGACGGCCTCCCGCTGGATACCTGCGCCCCCGTGTCATTGATCGTCGAAGGCACCTGTCTGGGGGAAGACGCAGCCCATATCGAAGCCGCTCTAATGTGGCCCGGTCAGGGAGGGGGGCAACTGGGCACGGTGACCATACTCAAGCCGGGCACCATGGCCCAAGTGGACTTCGTAATGCAGTTGCCCGGCATCCGCACGCTGCGCTGGACCCACTGCGGTCGTCAATCCTTCGCAGCTCAACCGGTGTACATCCCGGCGCCGCCGCCCCGGATCATCACGTTCACGGCCAACCCCAGCGAAGTCCACCCCTGCGCCCCTGCGAGGGTAGACCTCGCGTGGAGCGTCGAGCACGCCGAGCAGATCACCGTGCTCGGGCCAACCGGAACATTGAGCGACCAAACTGCGCCCCGATGCGGAACCACGACCGGTACGGCGCAACATACCCCGACCTCGCCGGTGACCGAGCCTGTGGAGTACTCGCTGCTCGTTCAGGGCAGGGGCGGCTCCCTCCGAGAGCAGGTCCCGGTCACCCCCGTGGTACCCGCCAATGCCGTGCGCGCCTTCAGCATCACCAACGGCAGCCTTGGCCCCGTCAATGTCTTCGTGATCACGGGGCCGTGGTCTGGAAGGCTACTTAAGGCTGAAATGGAACCCAATGAGACTGAGTTCTTGCCGCTTTCTTTGTGCGAATCGTGCGAGATCGCGTCTCTGGACCTCCTCGTCCTGCGCGACCATAACCTCGGCCGTCCCCCGGAGGAGCAAATTGATCCCGAGAGTATTGCGGCCGTACTCCTCTACCCCGGCGCCCGCTGGATCCGTCTGACCTCGGGCATCCGCATCGGCCATCCGTCGGCGATCATCCTGCCGGTGACAGCCTGACAACGAGCCACGCCCCACCGGATGCCGGCCACTACGAGTCACTCGAAGGACGCCACCGCATCCAACCGCAACCGAGAGCGGAGCAGTTCACACCCTGCGCAGGGTTGGATCCGCCTGTTGTCCGGTGTCCACGGAGCCTGCGAGGTGGTCGGCGTAGGTCTCGATCTCGGTACGCAGCGCGCGGTAGACCGGCGCGGTGCTGTGGGCGAAGGTCCTCAGCCGTTGCAGGTTGTATCTCACGGCGGTCTGTGGTGCCAGGCGTTGTTCGCCCTGCGTGGCCCGGCTCCAGATGAGGATGGAGGCCGCCTGCAGGTCCGTCTCCTGGGGCCGCCAGCGTGTCGGCTGCTGGGATGCACGGCATAGGGCGTCGGCGCAGAGTTGCTGCCAGTCCGCGTCGGAGAGGGTCCAGTGCTCCAGTGTGCGGCGTCGGCGCTCGTAGTTGATCAGTGGTTGTGCGGCGAGGTCGCGGGTGAGGGCATTTAGGGCCGCTTCGAAGGCGTCCGAAGCGGCCAGCGCGCGCACCGTGTCGGTCACGCGCAGGATGCGGTTGCCCTTGACGGTTGTGGCGGTGGGCAGTCCCAGGTAGTGGGCGGCGTCGCCGAGGGGTCCGCCGCGAACCGACTGCACCAGCCTGGCGACGGCGGTCCGGTGAAGCCCCAGGGGGACCCGCCTGCCCGGCACGAGAGGGCGCAGGTGCCGGTGGGCCAGGTCGGAGGGGAGGTGCTGGGGCACGTGGGCGGTGTCGAAGCCGAGTTCGTCGTTTCCGGCGCGGCGTCCGCGGACCCCGTGGCGGGTGTAGCGGCGCACGAGCGGGAGGACGGCGGCGCGTAGGGCCGGCGAGTGCGGCGGTAGGTCGTCGGTGGCGAAGCGGAGCATCCAGTGGGTCCGTCCGCCGGTGCGTTCGCGGCGGGCAGGTTCCAGAAGCTGGCTGATGGTGTCGCGGGACTCGGCCACGCTGTCGCACTGGAGAATCGTGTCGGCTGCGGTGAACAACGCGGCGGTGACCCGGGCGTCCTGCGGGCGGGTCCGGCTCACCGCGGATCCCTTGGCCGTGAGGTAGTCGTCCACGGTGTCGGCGAGCCCACTGGGCTGGACCAGGGGGCGCCCGTGCGGCCAGGTGCTGATGACCAGGTGGGTGGCGACGCGCAGGTCGGTGAAGTACGTGGACGCGGCGACCTGCTGGCCGATGCTCGTCGTGGTCTGCGGCCCCTGGTCTTGCAGTAATTCATCCAGCCGGTGCTGCAGCGCGAGGAGGTGCCGTGAAGGCGGACTCTGGCGTGCGGTGTGCTGGTCCAGCCGGGTACCGCAGGGCACCCGCTGCCGTGGGGAGGGCAGCAGTATCCGGCAGACGGCGGGATGTTCGATGAGCGTGGACTGCGGGAGGAAGGGCGTGCCGGCGCCGCCGTGGTGGAGAGCGAGGTGGCCGCAGCGCGGGCAGCTGTGCTCGAGGAAGCGCGTGTATGTGGTGCAGGAGAAGGAGACCGGAAGGCGCCACGCCCGCTTCCAGGCGCCGCCGTGTGCTTGCTGGATCGCCGAGCCGTCCCCGGCCAGACACTGCGGGCAGTAGCGGCTGGCGGCGTGGAACACCCACCAGTCGGGTCGCTGTTGCCCACCGCGCGCTACCGCGTCGAGGTCCGGAACCGGATAGCGCGGCCGCAAGGAGGCCAGACACAGCGCATCGGCCTCGGCGGCGGTGAGCCGGGTCGCGTGCGCGAAGGCGTCCCTGATCCTTGGTGGCAGTCGCATCGTCAGGGTGTAGCCGGGCCGGCCACCGGGCCGGCGCGGAACGGCAGCGGTCAGGCCGGTGAGGACGAGCAGCCGGGCGGGGCTGCGCTCCAGGCGGTGGGACAGACGCAGAATGAACCCGGGCAGGCACTCGTCGGGCAGGGGATCGAGACTGCAGGGCAGCGGTGCCGGGGCGGAAGCGGACATGGCCGTCCCCTCACCCGGGGAGCGTGACGGCGCTGGTGCGGTCGTCCAGGACGGTGTTGCGCACCGGGGGCCTGACGGTGGGCGCCGGGTGCCGGGGTGGCAGGAGCGGGATCTCCCCGGCGGCGGCGTCCCGGTTCGGCAGGCCCTCGACGCTGATGGCGATCTGGTCCAGCAGCTCCACGGTGAGTTGCTCCTCGCCGCTGTCGATGGCGGCCTCGGCGCCGTCCTCGATGAGACATTCCAGCAACCCGACCACCCCACCGGTCCGTTCGTGCAGGTAGGCGGGCATGTCGCCGCAGGTCAGCATGCCCGGTGCCGCGTCGAAGAGCCGCAGGTGGTCCTCGACACCCATCAGATGCTCGGTGAACGCGGTGACCTCCGCGGCGCTCGTGTAGCCGAACGGGCCGAGATGGACCTGGGTGAAGCGCCGCTGGTGCTGGGTCTCTGCACCCTCGCTCGCCGGGGTTCCGGCGGGCGGGGCGGGCAGGACCCAGTCGCCGGTTCGCGGATCGCGGACGGCGTCGCGCAGCAGCCCGGAGGCCGGGACGTCCACGCCGATGAGGATGAGGGTGGCGCTCATGTCCATAAAGCCCTTGATGAGGTCGAAGACGTCCTGGTCGTCGAGCCGGTGCAGCTTGAGGCGGGTGATGTCGTCCAGGAGGATCACCCGGGTGCCGTGGGCATGTACGTGCCGGCGCACGGCCCGGATCAGGGCCGGGAGGTCCATGCGCTTGTGATCGACGCCGTAGAAGTCGAGCACCGCCTTGCAGGTGCTCTTCGGCTTGGCCGTCACCGGTGTCTGGACATAGGCGACCGGGAGGTGCAGATCGCGGGTGCCGGGGATGGCGCCCGGGTGGAGCTGATGGTGCAGGGCCAGCCAGGAGTCCTCGAAGGCTGCGGCGACCTCGCAGGCGGTCTCGGTCTTGCCCTGGCATCCGCCGCCGTTGATGATCAGCCCGCGCCGTGTGGTCGGGTTCTGCTTGAGGGCGCCGCGGCGCAGCCGCGCGCGCATGAGCTCGGCCACGGCCCGGCTCATCGGTGTCTCCTGGAGCGGGAAGTTGCTGTGGGTGGCTTCCCGGTGCAGCTCGTACAGGGCCTGCTCACGGCGGCTCAGCTCCGTGAACTCGCTTCGGGTCAGCCGGGGCGCGGGGACGAAGTCATGCCGGTGCAGGCGCCATTGACGCCAGCCATCGGCGGTCTGCCGGTCGGCCGGGTCCGGCGGGAGAACGAACGGCGGCGCGGGGGGAGAAGGGGTCACGAGGTGTCCTCCTGGTCCTCGCCCTGGTCGGGCAGGGCGAACAGGTTGCGGCGCCGGACCTCCTCGCCCAGGCGGGCGGGCAGCCGACGGCCCGCCTGGGCACCGGCCTCCGGATGCCGGACTGCCCCGGTGCTCGGCGACGCGGGGGCGCGGGCGGTCAGGCTCTGCGGCGGCGAAGGGCTTGCGGCAGCGCGGTCGACGGCGGCGGCGCGGGCCTGTTCCCGCTCGCGCGCCATCGTGACGCGCTGGGCCTTGGTGAGACGGGTCGCCCACCGGTCGACCGGATGCAGGATCTGTACCAGCGCCAGTAAGTGGGGGAGGAGTTCGGCATCCGTGCGGGGGCGCAGCCCGGCCTCTTTGACGGTCCGCAGCAGCTCGGTGACGCGTTGGTCGCCGAAGGCCGGGACCGTGCCGGTGGGGGGCAGGCCGATCCACGCCAGCGGGTGCCAGTCGTGGGTGAGCGGGTCCTGGAAGAAGACGGTGCGCCGGTCTCTCGGCTCTCGATGGATGATCCACCGGTTGTGCCGGGCTCCGCCGCGGGCGGAGAGCTGCCCGCGGTAGGCGTCCAGGGCCGGGCCGTCGTACCACAGCCCGCGGATCTTCACCCCGCGCCGCTCATCGATCCGGCGCACCGCATGCTCGGGCAGCAGCTCGTAGTACAGCTGCGGCGAGGGAATCTCCAGGGCGAAGCCGCCCTGCTCGAAGGAGGCGGCGAGCAGGGAATTGGGGCTGTGGTCCCCGCCGGGATCCCAGTGCGGGGCATACTCGCCCAGGTGCCGCTTCTGCCAGATCGCCACGACCCAGGTCGCGATCGCGTGCTCCAGGTCCTGAAGGGTGAGGACCGCATCGCCCTCCGGGTCGGCGCCTCGGTCGCTGGCGTCGATCCCGGTATAGCCGGGCAGCATCTCGAACAGCAGCGAGCGAATGCTGCCGAAGACCCGCTCGACGGCCTGCTTGTCGGTCGGGCGCAACGTGCGGGCCGGCAGGATGCTGCAGCCCAGTTTCTGCTGCACCTGGACCAGATGGTGATTACGGTAGACGGCGCCATGATCGGCGGTGACCGTCTCCGGGGCGAAGAACGGCAGCCCGGCCACCGCATGCCCGGCGAACTCGGCGACCACCGCGCCCGGCAGACCGGGATAGGGCCATTCCATCTCCTCGCCCCACTCCTCGCGCATCGGCAGCGGCAGCATCACATCGCGCAGCAGCATCGCGACATCCACCGCCGTGTCGGAGACCAGTGTGAGCCGAAACGCACAGATGGAGTGCGTATACGCGTCCAGTGCCAGGGTGAGGTGCACCTTGACGGCCTCGTCGAAGACGCTGTCGCGGACCATCACCGGCAAAACCGTCGTATCCAGCGCCACCACCTGCCCGGGGCGGTCGATCAGCACGCAGCCGCCCCGCATGGGGAGCTGGGCCGAGCGCTCGTAGCGCTGGCGCCGCCGTCCCGGACCGAACCACTCGAGCCACACCCGGCGCAGCACCGCGTACGAGGGCACCGCGACGCTGTCGCCGAACTGCTCGCGCACGTACTGACGGATCTTGCGCTCGCGGGTACGCATGCTGACCTTCGCCCCGTGCAGCGTCTCCAGGCGCACGGCGTGCATCGCCTCGCGCACCTCCGCCGACATGCTGGGGTGGCCGCCGCTGCGGCGCAACCACCGCTCATCCGCGCAGCCGACCAGCCCCCGGGCCCGGCGCGCCTGCTCCCAGCGAATCAGGGTGTGCAGGCTGACCCGGTCCAAGCCGAGCACATGCGCCTCGTGCCGATCCAACGCCTTCAGCTCGGCAACCTTGGCCCGGCGGCGTGCGGTCAAGGTGGTGGTCTCCGGGTCGTAGGCAGCCTTCGGCTCGCCCAGGCCCGGGCGCTCTGGGTCCCCGCTGCGAAAGCCCGTGTTGATCTCCATCAGATGGGCGAAACGCAGCTTGACGAGGTCGAGTTGCGCGGGAGACAGATCGCGCGCACTCGCGGGCTGGCGGCCCCGCGCGGCGCCCGCAGCGGCGGTCGTCGAGGAGGCCCGGCAGTGCGGGTGGTTCGCCAGGAAACGCAGGGACACGCAGCGGCGGCCGCCGCAGGAGCTGACCAGATGCACCCGGCCGGCGTGCGGTTCCTGCCGCTCAACGGACCACTCTTGACCGTCCAGGACCAGGGTCGCGCCGACCGACAGACTCAGCGGCAGCATCATGGCAACGCTTCCCGGCCCGGCACGATGACGGACTGGTCGCCAAGCGGCTTCATCAGGTCCACCCCGAGGCGGCGCTGCCACAGTAGGTGCAGGAGATGAGCTCGCGCCACCGGAGGGCAGGTGCTGGCGGCCGCCAGCTGACGCAGTGTCCGACCGGGCGTGGCCGCGGCCTCCATCAAGCCCGCTTCGACGCCGAGCGGATCGGACAACGGGCGCCGGCGCGAGGACAACCAGTCCAGTGTCGTGCGCACGTGCCCGCGCCAGCCGGCCGCCACCGCGAAGCCCCAGCCGCAGGCAAGAGCCAGCTCTGCCGCCGCGGCGAACGCGGTCTCCTCAGGCTCGCCGAGCAGGGCCGCCGGGCGGACATCGATGAGCCAGACTCCGCCGGTCGATCGGACGAGGAAGTCCGGCGTGTGCTCGCGCTGCCCAACCACCGTGCCGAACGTCAGCCGTAACGGCTGCGGCAGCACCTCGAGCACCTCCCCGGCGAAGTCCAGCGCCAGGAGCAGGTCCGACTCCGCCAGACTCTCGAACCCGTGCAGCCGCCCGGTGCTGATCAGAAACTTCAGTCCAGGCCGGTGGCGCTGGTCGCGGCGCCAAGAGAACCGGCGTACGGGCCCGGCCCCGGCCAGACCCTCTCGCCGCAACTGCTCCACCGTCCGCGTCACGCTCCCGCAAGGCGAGCACCACGTCACCGTCCAGCACCGCTGCCAACCCGATGTCAGATCCAGCATCTGACGTCCAGCGGTCAGCGACACGGGGACGAGCAGCTCGTCCCACCGGCACGTATGCGACCACAACCCAGCCTCCGGCGCCTAGACCACTTCCAAGCCGCCTTCACGCGGGTCTCCTTCGGTATTCACGCCTCCAGAGCAGCACCTTCCGTTCCACGACAGGCGCGGCACTCCGAAACTGATGTCTTGCGGACCGATATCCCGACGCAAGTGCCACATACGATGCACATCCGGTGCCAACTAACGCACCCAACCGACCCCACCGGTCCAGCTCAACCCGGCTCCGTGGTGCCATGTAGCGGGAAAAGTCGCACTTGCGCCGTGTGATGCTCCCGAGGTGACAGTTTTTGAGCGCAGTGAGGTGCGTGTATGCGTGAGGTGATACAGCGTCGGCGTGTCGAGACCGTCACCCGGCAGACCCCGGTCAGGCCCAAACCGCAGTGGCAGAACCTCTTCCAGGCCCCCGTCTACGCCACGACCAGCAACGATGAGAGCGAGGAGGCGGAAGAATGGATGCTGGACGGTCTCCCGGCTCCGCGGCGCCAGCGCGGCGGCCGCCGCGTGCACTGACGCTCGGCACGACGAGCGCGGACGGTACGGGCACGCTACGTCTGATGCTCTGGGCCCCCGGAGCGGCTGTCCGGTGTCCGCAGCGCGCCGCCTGGTGGCTAGGGCCTGCCCAACGGATCATGTGACCGTAGCGGGCCTGGCTCGTTGGCCTGTCCGTGGGGCGGGGAGATCTGTCGCACGAGGAATGAGCCCGGCTGCGTACTCGAGGCCGGCACCAGTACCGGAGCAGCCGCATCTCCCCTCAATGCTGCTCTGGACGTGCTTGCTCAACCGGTATGGGTCACCACGGCATCGATGAGTTCGGGCCAGAGTGCACGCGGGCGATCGTGGCCCATGTCGGGGACCAGCAGGAGTTCGGCGCCGGGCACCAGCTCCGCGGTGCGTTTCCCGCCGCTGGGGTCGATCAGCGTGTCGTCCAGGCCGTGGATCACCAGCGTCGGCACCCGCAGCTCACGCAGTGCATCCGCACGTGAACCGCTGAGGATCATCGCGCCGAGCTGCCGCCCGATCCCCTCGGGGTAGTAGGCGCGGTCGTAGCTCGCGGCGGCCAACTCACGCAGCACCGAGGCGTCGCCGTATCGCTTGGAGGCCCACACCAGTTCCCGCTCCGCCGCCGCAACGTATCCCTCGCGGTCCGCGGGCTTGGGACTGAACAGCACCGCCTGGGCCTCCGGGCTGGACTGGCCGTATTCGCTCTCGCCGGTCGAGGACATCATCGACGTCAAGGTCAGCACCCGCTCCGGGCAGGAGAGGGCCATCACCTGGGCGATCATCCCTCCCATCGAGGCACCGACCACGTGGGCGCGTTCGATACCGAGCGCGGTGAGCAGGCCGAGGCCGTCACCCGACATGTCGAGAAGCCGATAGGGAACCATGGCGAGGGCGGCGGGAATGTCTCCCGAGCTGACGGCGGCGATGAACTTGCCCATGTCCACAGGATGATCGTCGAACTTGGTGGACAGCCCACAGTCCCGGTTGTCGTACCGGATCACGTAACGGCCGCGGTCTGCCAGTGCTCGGCAAAAGTCCTCGTGCCAGGCGAGCATCTGCGCGCCGAAACCCATCACCAGCAGGACTGGCGGGTCTCCAGGGTCGCCGAAACTCTCGTACGCGATAGACACCTCAGGGGACACGTCAACGATCGACATGCACGGAGACTGTCACAGCCATCCACGGAGCACACCCAGAATATCGCCTGGTGACCTGCACATACTTTCCTGGCTTCTGCCCATGATCCGTCGGACAGGCCCATGGCGTGACAGCGAAGAAGCGGTGCGGGCCCCCAGTGCGTCCTGTCACGGCCCGCACCGCCGACGCTCAGGGTAGTACCGCCGACAGGCTCGGCTGCGCTGCCCTCACCTGCGGCCCAGCATGAATGGTGTGGTTATGGGGGTGGTTGCTGTCAGTGGTCCGGGTTACTGTGGGCCAAGCGATCATGTGGGGGGCGTCATGCCAGGTCAGCAGCAAGTACAGCGTGGCGGTCGGCCCGCGGGGATACGCACCTTCGACAACAGCCTGACCGGCCGGCAGGACGCGATCCTGCGCGCGATGCAGAAGAGTGTGCGCGAGCGCGGATACCCGCCGTCCATGCGCGAACTCGCCACCGCGGCGGGCCTGTCCAGCACGTCATCGGTGAGCCATCAGATCGCCGCCCTGGTGCGCAAGCAGGCGGTTCGCCATGACCCGAGGCGCCCTCGCGCCTACAGCCTGACCCCGCGGGGCGAAGCTCTCCTGGCGACCACGTCGTGGGCTGCCCCCGAGCAACACGAGGAAGCCGACACCGTCCCTGCGGACGCGGTACAGGCCCCGCTGGTGGGCCGGATCGCGGCGGGGGTGCCGATCCTTGCCGAGCAGCACACGACGGACACGCTCACTCTACCCCGGCAACTCGTCGGCGGCGGGGACGTGTTCGCACTGACCGTAACGGGTGATTCCATGGTGAATGCCCACATTTTGCCGAGCGATACTGTGATCGTCCGCGCGCAGGCCACGGCCGAGACCGGCGAGATCGTGGCTGCGATGCTCGGGGACGGCGAGGCCACCGTGAAGCGGTTCAAGCGAGACGGCGCCCACGTCTGGCTGGTGCCCGAGAACCCGGCCTACACCCCGCTGTGCGGGGACGAGGCCACCATCCTCGGCAAGGTCGTCATGGTCCTGCGCAGCCTGTAGCCAGGGCGTTGAACGACACGTCCAGAGCTGACGACTACGCGGAACTGACCGCCCAGAAGGCGCGGCCGGAGTCAGCAAGGCTCCAGCATCACCGAAGGCATCAGCCGCGGGCGCGATGGAACCGCCGAAGCCCACGTAGCCCTCGCTGAGCGGCGCGGCGGGCAGAAACAGCCGCCTCCGGCCGATACCCGGCGACCGGCCTGAGCAGCGTGCCGAGGCGACCGGCAGCCCCGAGCCGACGTGTGGCGCGCGCCCGTCAGCGGGGGATGGGCCCGGGCGCGGTGGGGCCGGCACCCAGCACGCGGCGTCCCGTTCCTGGGGGCCGCGTCGGCTCGGTGGCCGGGGCGACGGCGAGCCGTTCGGCGGCGAGCTGGGCGCGTGGCGGGGCGGCGTCTGGTGTGCGGGATGCGTCGGCGGGGTCGGGGCCGGTGCCCAGGGGGCGGCGTTCGGTCATCACTTGATCATCCCTCGGGGGAGCGCGCTGTTCATCACCGGCCCAGGCTCACCCCGATGTCGGTCTGCAGGAATGGCACATCCGTGTCCTGGACGTCGAGCGCGGGGTCGACCGCCTGCGGGCGGCACAGCCCTTTCCGTGTCGCAAACGGATCGGGCGGGTCAGCCCCGGCTCTTCCTGATCCCCGCGATCACGGCGACCAGAAGGGCGATGCCGATGGCGATCCAGAGGGCGGTGCTCATGAGGGCTCCTTATTGGTAAGTGCTCAACGACCTGTGTGATGGGCGACGGCTTGCATCAGGTGCGGGATCCTCTGCGGGACGGGCACCAAGTACTCGTACACCAAGGACATCGGGGCGATCACACGCTGCTGGCCGTCGGGCCCGACGACCTCGACGACCAGTTCCCAACCCATGGGCAGAGACTCGTCCTGACGAGCTCGGTAGGCGCCTTCGTACGTCTCCAGCAGCACTACCGTGACAAATGCCGACAGGTCTGTGTGCAGGGCGGTCCAGTCCTCCGCGTCGAACTCGGCGAAGGGCAGCCTCTGCACATAGGCGTCCAGGATGCTGACCGCACTTAGCGGGTCCGCGTCAAAGGCGAGCGCAGCCGCCTCCCCGCCGAGCTGCCTCACCAGCCCTCGGACTGCCGGCCGATAGCCACTCATGAACTCGTCAAGGTCGATCACAGCTGGAGTCTGGCATGCCCTCTCACTCTCCGTCCCCACAGCCCAGAAGGGAACGAGCGCGAGCGACCGGTACCCCGTTTTCGTCTACGTCTCCGGGCGCAGCGCCGACAGCACGGAACAAGGCTCCGTGATGTGGGCACGCGTCAAGGGCGCGGCGGAGAACGCACTCCTCGCCCTGCCGATGCGCACCCACATCCTGCGGCCCGGCTACATCCGCCCCCTCAACGGCGCCCGCGCCGCCTCCAGCCCAGCACGGGCCTTCTACACGGCCACCGGCCCGTTGTTCCCGGTACTGCGGCGCGCGTTCCCTGACTGGGCCACCTCCAGCGAGGCCATCGGGCGTGCGGCGATCGCCCTCAGCCGCCCCGGGAACACCGAGCCCGCCATCGTGACCAGCCGCGACATCAACCGCCTCGCCGGCATGTGACCAGCGTCGGCTGATCCCCCTGACGTCACCGTCCGCCGCAACGCCACGGATCACGGGGCGAAGGTCGCCTCGCGGGCACCAGTTCGCGGATCTGATCGGCCGGTGCAGGGCCGGAGTAGCTCATCGTCACGTACCGACGCCAACGACCCGGCAGCGGCCACGTGCGCCTCAAGGCAAGGCACAGAGGCCTTCCGGCGCCGCGCAGACAAGAAAGCCGGTGCGGGGGCCGCGACCGGCCCGAGCCCGCCGTGCGGGCTGCGCTCGAACACGGGGCAGGCCGCACGACGCGGCCAGGGACGCTCGCTGGGCGTCCACGCGGTGCCGCGGTACCGCCAGTTCCTCGACCGCCGCAGAGCGAAGGGGACCGCGCCCCGTGGGACGAGACCGGTGTCGCAGAACTACACCACCGGCGCGGCCGCGGGGCGCCGAAGCGGGCTGCCCGGGGGGCGCGGCGCCCGGTGTGCTAGCGGTGCGGGGAGAAGTTCACCGACCAGCGCTGGAAGGAGACCACCGCGCACAGGACGGCCTGGAAGGCCGGGGGCCCGGTGTGCGGCACCTGCCACGCCGACGACGTCGTCCGCGCCGAAGCCGCCGCCGAAGCCGCCCGCCTCCAGGCTGCCGCGCCGCCGGAGCCGGAGGACGAGCAGGAGCCGGGCCGGGGCCGTGGCTCCCCCCGGCGGACCTGACCGCACAAGCCCGCTGCGCGGTCGGCGGCCGTCGGGCCGCACAGCGGGACCGGTTCTGAAGTCACCGCGCCACAGGGCGGGACAGAAGCCGCCTGCCCGCGGCACGCCGACTGCCGTCAGAGCGACCGCCCGCGGATGCGGGCCCGCGAACGGCGCACCTCAAGGCGTGCCTTTTGGAAGAGCCCGTCGGTGAGTGTGCCGCGCCGCTTGAGGATGTGTCCGCCGACGATCACGGTGTCGACGTCGCGTGGGCCGGCGCTGAGGAACGCGGCGAGTACAGGGTTGTCGAAGCTGTCGAGGTGCGGTGCCGACAGGTCGAGCGTGATGAGATCGGCCTGCTGGCCGACGGTGATCTCTCCGATCCGGTCGGCGAAGCCGAGGACCTGGGCTCCCCCGCGCGTGGCAAGGTCCAACATGGCGAGGTGACTGTGGCGCAACTCGCTGGGCATCTGGCCCTGGTCGATGAGTCGCGCATTGGTCCGGGACCGTTCGGCGGCCAGGGTCAGCCGCATCTCTGTGAACAGGTCGCTGGGGCCGTAGGCGACCGTGTCGGCGCCGAGGCCGACCGTCACGCCGTGGTCCAGCGCGGCGCCCACGGCGGGGTGGATGCCCAGACCCATGGTCATGTCGATGCTCGGGGTGGCCGACACGGTCCCGCCCGATTCCGCGACCTGCTTCCATTCCCGCTCGGTGAACTCGTTGGCGTGGACGTAGTTCACGTCCGGTCCAAGGAGATCCTGGCTTCCGAGTTGGTCGACCGCGCCGGGCAGGCCCGCCATGCCGGCGTGCAGGGAGATGGGCAGCCCCAGGTCGCGGGCGAGCCCGAAGTCGAAGTCGTTCTCCGCCGGTGTCGCCATGGACGGACCGCGCACGGCGAGCCCGAGCGCGATCCGGCCGTGCACCCGGTACGGCGCATGTGTGGCGTGCAGGTGGCGGGCCTGTGCTTCGTAGCGGGACTGGTCCCCGCTCGAGCTGGCCTTGCCGCCGAAGTACAGTCGGGCCCGGATGCCGCTGTCGTGCAGGGCACGCAGGTTGGCGTCGATGTCCGCCTCGGAACCCAGGTTGTGGGCCCAGTCGGCGACGGTGGTCACCCCTGCGCTGATCGCTTGCACGGCGCCCCACAGCACGCCCGCGTACACGTCCTCCGAGGTGAAAGGGCCGCCATGTCCTTCATTGATCTGCTGGGCGTAGGAAAACAAGGTCACGTCGCTGGAGCTGGCCGCCAGGCTTCCCAGCCACATGTGCCGGTGCGTATCCACGAGACCGGGCATGACCAGCTGATCGTGGACGTCGACGATCTCTTCGTCGCCAATGACGGTGGCGTCTTCGCCGATGCCGGCGATGCAGCCGTCCCGGATGACGACATCGGTGATCCGGGTCGTCCCGTCGGGGAACAGCACGCGGCCGCCCCGGATCACGAGCGGGGTGGATGAGGGAGCAGTGTCTGGCACGGCGGCTTCCACTTCCAAGCGGTATACAACAGGTACCGGTATATGGTGGGAACCGCCATGGGAGTGCCACAAGAGAGCACTTTGAACTGCCCAGGTATCACCGGAGGTACCACGTGGCCCCATCTGCGATGATCGAGTCGGGCGTACATCCCGAGCGCGACGAATTGTTGCGTGACGTGATGGACCGTATCGGTGACAAGTGGTCGGTGACCGTCATCTGTCGACTCGACGACGGCCCGCTGCGGTTCAACGCCCTCCGACGGGCCACGGGCGGTATCACATAGCGGATGCTGAGCGCCACCGTTCGTCGCCTCGAGCGGGACGGCCTGATCAGCCGCACGGTCGAGCCCACCGTGCCGCCGCGGGTCGAGTACGCGCTCACCCCCCGCGGCCGCAGTCTGCACACCATCCTGGCCGAACTGGTCGCCTGGACCGAAGCCAACCTCGACGCCATCCGCCGCGACCGCGAAAAGTACGACACCGCCGCCCGGTCACACATCGGGCAGTGACAAGCCCCTCCAGCGGGCCAGCATCCGAACACGACCTGACCGCCGAAGGCTCCCTGGTCGCGGTCACCGCCAAGAGCAACCGGTCCAAGGCCGACCAGAACCCGGCCCGGTGGCTGTCCCCGCTCGCCGATGCCTGCTGCACCTACGCCGCGGACTGGACGGCGACCAAGCTCCGCTGGCAGCTGACCGCGGACCGGGCCGAGACCGGGGCGCTGCACCAGCTCGCGCAGGGATGTGGCCAGCAGGACGTCGAGTACGTACCGGCCGGCCAGAATACCGACGGCGCCTGACCGCGCGTGGGCTTTGCCGTGCCGCCGCGGGTTCCTGGGGAAAGAGGCAGGTCCCGCGGCATGCTGTGAAGGCTGTTCACCGAGCGACGCACCAGCAATCCTGTGCTGGCTCGATGCGGTAGCGCAGATGCGGCGGCTTGTGCCGCCGCATATGGCCCGCAACTGCGCGATGAGCCGGTCCCGTCGCGCGATCGGGTGCCGGTTACGGCATCACGGCCCTCGGCGATGCGCCGGGGCCTACGCTGGAGACCTGACCGGGGAGGCCGCCATGGACCAGCCGCTCGAACCAGAGGCGATCAAGCCACGGCCCGACTACCCGCCGAAGACGCCGCCTCCCAAGAAACCGCCGAGCCCGCCACCGCCCGACCCGCCCACCAAGGAGCAGCTCCTGGCCGGTCTGCCCGTGCCGCAGCGCACCGGCCGGGCCGGGCATCCGGTGATGCGCAACCGGCGCGGCGCCTCCTGGTCGCTGGAGTCCGCTGCCTGGACACCGGGCAAGGCCGCCCGGTGCGTGACGGAGCAGTTGACCGACTGGGGCTTCACCGCTCCGGCGCAGCTCGAGCCGGTGGTACGGCTGCTGGCCGCCACGGTGGTCGCCGACGGCGGCCGCCGCATCAGCCTCCACCTGTCCGAACAAAACGGCCTCGCCCTCGTGTTGTGCCTGAGCCACCAGCAGACCGCCGAGCGCGAGACGACCGACATGCTGGCCGTCTTGCAAGATCTGGGCACCGACAGCTGCGGCACGGAGCTGACCGCCGAGGGACGCCAGGTGTGGGCTTTGCTGCCCCTGCAGACCACCGCTCCCGCGTCGGTCGGACGGACGACCTAGAGCCGGTCTCCTTGATGGGGCGATCCACTGATCGGTGCCCCCTCGACGCTTGCGGCATCTCACATGGAAGCCTGTCCACATGGATACATTCGCGGACCGACTCGACGGCGGGTGGAAGTGGTGGGAGGCCGCCATTGCAGAAGCGCAGGAGGGGCGCTGGGTCCGTGACGCCGTGGAACGGCAGGTCATCAAGGACATCGGCACCGCCACCAACCCACTCCATGGCGGACGGATGGCCCCGTTCACCGAGGACTCGTGGCATGTACGCATCGGGAGGATCGCGAATTGGGCCGGGGTACTGCGGCTCGCGGCCCGATCAGGCGGATGGGTGCTCCGACCCGTCGCCGGAGAGATCCCGCCAAACCCTGCTGGCATGGCCGAGCTGCTGTCTGGCATCTACGCGGTCGGCGAGCAAGGAGAGGACTGGATGCGGCAGCTCCTGACAGGTGAACTGCCACCCGAAGACGAGATCGCGAAGGCTGAGGGCTTCCTCACCGGGCCGGGATCCGTCGAGGACCTTGAGCTCTTCTTCTGCGACTGAAAAGCCGCCGCTTCGACGTCAACGGGCACTACCCGGAGACCGGCTGCATGGCACCACCCCCCACACACTGACCATCACGGCACCACCCTGGCGCGGCTCACCGCACTCCCAACCACCGACACCGAAGGCCTCGCTACTCGCCGACACCGACGTCATCGGGGAAGCCAGAATCGTCTGGCTCGAGGACATCGCCGGGTTGGAGTACGTGCGCCAGGCCGTCCACGGCACCCCCTACCGCAAGGGCAAGCCCAACTTCGACGGCCTGGGCCGCCTGGTCGGCTACGCAGAACTCGCCCCCACCGTGGAACGCGACCCCCAGACCAGCCTCTTCCACCGCCGCGTCTTCTACCTCGTCCCGCACGACCGCGACAGCGAGCCCGACGGCGACTACCGCACCGGCTCGCCCGGCGAAGCCGTCGACCCGCAGACCGTCGACATCTGCCAGGTCGGCGAGAAGACCGAGCGCTTCCAGGGGCGGGCCATAGCGCCCGCCGGCGCGTAGGGCGCAAGGGCTTCAGCCCCTGCTGAGAAACTCGCAGGTCAAAGCGGTTCAATACGCGCGCGCAGTGGCTGGAGGGGCTGAACCTTCGGGTTGAGTGTGGAACCCATCGTCTTCGACTGCGCATGGGGACAATGGATCTCATGAGCGCATTACCCACACTGTCTGCCACTGAGATCACCACGGATCGTCTCCGGTTGCGACAAGCGCACGACGCCGACATCGACGGCCTTATCGAGCTCCAGACCGATCCACAGGTCCGTGCCCACCTCGGCGGCCCACGGCCCCGTAGCGTCGTCGAGCAGTACTTCGACGCAAACGGCATCAGCGCTATTGCAGACAAACCCGGTACCTACGTCATCGCCGAAAAGAAGACCGACCGGTTCATCGGGACACTCGTACTCGACCGCCGCTCCGCCGACCTTCCCGGACACGTCACCAAGGAAGGCGGGGAGCTGGAGCTGAGCTACCTGCTTCGGCGCGGAAGTTGGGGTGCGGGACTGGCATTCGAGGCCGCCACGGCAGTGCTACGCGCCGCCGCCGACGAGCTTCCGGACCAGCCGGTCCTGGTGGTGACCCAGACGGCCAACGAGCGTTCCCTCAAGCTCGCCACCCGTCTCGGCTTCCAGCGCATGGGCACCTTCGAGGCGCATGACGCGGAGCAAATCCTCGCCGCAGCCGACCTGCAGTCCTTCAAGACTCGATCTCCTACCTGACCCACGCTGAAAGCAGGGCAGCCGCTACGCCCTACGACGCGCGGAAGGGGTACGGGCCGTGTGCCGGGTGACCACATCGACGCCGGGACGGGCGACGTCGCCGGCGGGCCGGACGCGGTGTGTCAGCAGTACGGCAGCTGGTTGGTCAGGAGGCTGCCCCTCGTGCTCGGCGCAGGCTCCCACAGCGACCGCGATCCAGCGGCATCGCTCTGGGAAATGAGCCGGTCCCGTGGCGGGTCGCTGGAGTCGGCCACCTGGACGCCGGGCAAGGCCCTCCGGCACGTAGAGCAGCAGCTGACCGGCTGGGGCTTCACCGCTCCGGCGCAGCTCGAGCCGGTGGTGCGGCTGCTGGCCGCCACGGTGGTCGCCGACGGCGGCCGCCGCATCAGCCCCCACCTGTCCGAACAAAACGGCCTGGCCCTGGTGTTGTGCCTGAGCCACCAACAGACCGCCGAGCACGAGACGACCGACATGCTGACGGCCCTGCGGAACCTAGGCACCGACAGCTGCGGAACGGAGATGACCGACGAGGGACGCCAGGTCTGGGCCCTGCTGCTGGTACAGGCTGCCGCCGCGCCGACCGGACGTACCGCGTGAGAGAGCGGCCGCACCCGACGGTGTCAGCGCTGATCCGGGGTCCCGCGCCGCGCCCAGACACCGGACAGCCGCTCACCAGCGGACCCCACTGCGGGAGCGCTCGACACGGTGATCAGCCGTACCTGGTTTGGGCTTATCGGCTCAGCGCTGGCGCGGAAGTCGCTTGATCTGCTCTCGTTGCAGATCAGTGAGCGCCCCGCGCACGGGCGCCTCGAGCTCCAGGTGGGGCCCGCCGACGGAGCCCGTCGCCAACAGCACCACCGATCCGGCGCGGGCGATCGTGAACACGGAGCCGGAGGCGCGCGGATGCTTGGCATCGATCTTGTTCACGACCCGGTAGGACACCGCTTCGTCACCCAGGTTCTTCGGGTCGCCATACCGCGTGACCTGCCAGTCCACCCCGCCCTTGATACTCCAGCCGGGGCAGGCATCCAGGTCGGCGCGGAGGTTGCGCATCACCGCCCGGGCATCGGCGTAACTGTGGGCCTGCACGTCCAGCATCAGCGGCCCGGGCTTCGCCGGCTTCTTGTACTTGTCATCGCGTGTGTCGAAGGCCCCCCTCAGCTCCTGCACGGTGGCCGCGGGCCGGGTCCGCTGCGCGTAGGCGAGGCCTACCGAGCCGCAGGCCAGTTCACCCTCGCCCAAGCTGTTCACATCGGTTTCCGGCTTCGAGCCAAGATCCATAATGTCGAATGGCCCGTGGTCCTTCTCACCGAGCACCACCTGCTTCAACTGCGCCTGCGACAGTGCCTCCCGCGTCACCGGCGCAACGGACTGCGCCGCGGCGGCCGTCGGCTGCCCGCTGCCACAGCCACATGCGGTGACGGCGAGGACTCCCATGGCCAGCGCACCCAGCGCTGCCCGTCTGACGGCATCACTCATCTGCTTGCTCCCCACCCCTTGCCCCCACGCGTCCCCGCGCGGGGAGTGAATGACCATACAGGGCGATGGGTCGCCGGTCATCTGACCACAATCCTCGCAGGTCAAGCTGACCGCGCCGCCCGCGAGATGGCCACCCAAGCCGACCAGGCCGGCCTCCGCGCTGGTCGAAGGGAAGCCGTCGATACCTGTCGTCGCTATCTGACCGGCCAACTCGACCAGCTCCGCTACGACGTCGCCCTAGCCGCAGGCTGGCCGATCGCCACCGGCGCGATCGAGGGCGCCTGCCGACACCTGATCGGCGACCGCCTGGACATCACCGGAGCCCGCTGGGGCCTCGCCGGCGCCGAAGCCGTCCTCAGACTCCGCGCATTGATCGACAACGGAGATTTCGATTCCTACTGGCGTCACCACACCACGCGCGAGCACCAACGTCTCTATCCGGCACCCGACCAGCAGGAATTCACACTTACTGCTTGATCGCCGGGCTGCCTTGCGAACAGACTGCACCCGTGAGCCCCGAACTTCCCGCCTTCCGCTATCACCCCGATCCGCTCGCCAGCGGGTCCATCAGTGAGAGCACCGAGACCTGCGCGTGCTGCAACCGCACCATGGGATGGATCTACACCGCGACCTTCTACACCGAACAAGACACCAGCGGACGCTTCTGCCCCTGGTGCATCGCCGACGGCAGCGCGGCGAAACGGTTCGCCGGTGAGTTCATGGACACCCACGGACTCGACGGCGTCAGCGAGGAAACCCTCCACGAGGTCACCCGCCGCACCCCCCGGCTTCCACGCCTGGCAAGACCCGCACTGGCTCGTCCATTGCCACGACGCGGCCGCCTTCATCGGCGAGGTCGGCTACACCGAACTGGCAGCCCACCCCGAGGCCCTCGACCAGCTCAGGCAGGACCTTCGCATGGGCGGCTGGCACCACGTAGACCACCTCGAGGAATTCCTCACCCACCTCGGCCAGGACGCCACCGCGATGCTCTTCCGCTGCACCGTCTGCGGCACCCACCTCGCCTACGCCGACGCCTCATAACCGCCGCCGAGCTCGGAGCCCGCAGCTCGATCCGATCACCCCTTCAAGCGCACCGCACCCAATCGAGAAGCGACTGCGAGAAACCGTCAACCAGCTCAGAGAGGCTGTCCAGAAGCAGAACGCAGAAATCCACAGAATTCGCCAGCAAGTCACCCAACTCACGCTCGCCAGCGCTGTTCTCACCCAGAGGGCAGACACCCCGCCCCAGGCCGTCCCGGTCGCCGACAACGACGTCCCGCTCCGCCCACCCGTCACCTGACTGAGCGTTAGACCTCGCAGTATCGCCCTAGTGCATCATCTCCGCGTGGGGGTGCTCGGGGTCTGCTGGGCAGATGTAGAGCTGCTGGTCGGAGCCGTCGGCGAGCTGGATGGCGGTTGGTTGCCGGGGAGCAGGATTGACGTTGACGGGTGTGGCGTGGGCCCTGGCGGGGATGTGACCGCGAAGCTGGACTTCCCTGCCTTGGGCGCGGAACAAGTCGATCAATTCCTGCCCCTCCGGTCCTATGTCGTTGGAGGTCGGACTCGTGCGTTCGCGGTCTTCACACGCTTCGTCGGGGATCCAACTGCCGCTGTTGGCTAGGCTCTCGTACGAGGCGATGGTCAGCAGGGCGTCCATGTCGCTACCGCAGGCAGGGCAGAGCCGGGGGACGGGGTCGGTAGCGCCCCAGCGGGGCCATCCGCCGACCTTCCAGCCGGGTGCGCTCGCCAGCTCTTGGTCGTAGTAGACACCTGCGGACGACGCGTACTCCTCCACATCCGCCACGGCTGTCTGCCATGCGGTCCAACTCCCGAGCCGCTCCCGATGCTCCTTGCTCAGCTCCAGATGGTCGGGATACTCCGTGACCTGCTCCGGGTAGAGCAGACACGGCTCGGGCAGGTAGCCGTCGGACTGCATCACGGGCGGCTCAGGGGGCGTGGTGAGGATGCCGGTGACAGTGGCTGCCGAGCGCCAGAACAGCGCGGTGCGCGGCATCGCCTGGTGGTCAAAGGGACACCACAGGACTTGGAGCAGGTCTGCTCCTTCCGGCGCGTGCAGATCGGGTACGTCTCGTGCGTACAGTTGCGCGACGGGCAGCATCGCCATGGGCCCCTCATAGCGGGTGGCCGTGGGCTTCAGCGGATACTCCCGTGAGGGGCGGATTCGTTCCAGAGTCTCCCGTTCCCGCACGGTCAGGGCCCTGCCGCGCGCGACTGCACGTATCTGCCGGGCCAGTCTCACGTCTGCCGGAGACTGGCCCGGACCGGATCCGCGCACCACGTGAGGTCCTTCGCAGTGCGGCCACGGTTCGTCAACGGGCCACAACAGCGGTCCACCGATGGAACTGTCCTGATGTGACGGCGCCCCGGGCCGGGGGTGCAGCCGGGTCGCGGTGCGCGCCAGGGGTACCAGTTGAGGGAAGAGCCCGGCGACGTCGAACGGCCGTGGTGGCGTGGTCGGAGTACTGGTCATAGCTGCGATCTTGCCAACTGCCTCTGACAATGCCGCCCGCAACCGCACCGATGCGTGTACAGATCTGGACACGCAGACAAACTTGCTGTCACTGGCCTGCTGACGAAGCCATGACGAGGAGACCAATTACGGATGTGACCCTCCCTCCAATCCAGAGACGAGGGGACGCCATGGCGACAAGGGCTGATTGCACGTCCGGCGACGAGGGAAGCCGGGAGCACGTCGTCCTCCCCTCCGACCAGCTCACCCGAGTGCTGGTCGGCGCCCTCCAGGGCGAAGCTCTGCTGTCCGGTCAGGCCGCATCACTTTGGCAGTGATGCGCCGTTGATGGTCCGCTTCGTGCCGTCCTTCAGGGTGAGGGTGAGGGTGCCGGTCATCTGGTCGTGGGCCTCGCTCTCCGGCCACCAGGCGGTCCATCTGCTCCAGGGCAGTGACGACGTCGTCATCTGTTCCACTGTGGCGTGGACGGTGCGCCCCTGGTCGCGCACGGTGATCTCCTTCACGTCCTGGCCCGCCAAGCCGACGGCATAGCGAAATCGTGCGGAGCCCTTCCCCAGGGCACCCTGTGCGTCCAGCGTGATGTCGTTGGCGGAGACCGTGTCCTGTGCCTTTGAGGTGATGGGTACCGCCATACCCGGGCCTTGCGATCCGGCCAGGCAGTACGCGGACCGGTAGTTCGACGTGACGATCATGGAGACAGTGGTTCCACGCCGGTCCCAGTTGGAGATCGCACCCGGTCGTCCGCTTCCCGCGTTGACGTCCATCGCCTTCTCGAAGCAGTGGCTGAAGGCGACGTCGCTCTGCTTCGGCCGGTGGGCGGTGCTGGTCCACGTGGCCACTTCGGCCGATGACAGGGGTCCGGATCCGCCCGGCGCGGATGGTTGGGCCGACAGCGTCACCGCAACGAGAGCGGCTCCGGCGGCGAGTCCGCCAGCCGTCGTATACGCCAGGCGTCGCACGAGCGGGCGGCGAAATCCGGTGGTGGCGGCGGCGTGGTCGGGCCGGCCGGTGTCGCTCAGGACGGCCGCCAGCAGTTGTTCCTTGCGGTCGAGTTCGGCGGGGGAGAGTTCGGCGCGCGGCGCGGCATCGAGCTCGGCCAGGCGGGAGAAGGGATCGGTCTTCATCGGAGTGCTCCTGTCAGTACCTGGGCGAGAGGGCGGGCGATGCGGGGACGGCGGGGTTGAGAGCGCTGGTGAGGCGTCGTCTGGCGCGCGTCAGGCGCATGGCGTAGGCCGCGCGAGTGCAGCTGAGGACGGTGGCCGCGTCGCGGGCGTTGAGCCCTTCCCAGATGTGGAGCGCGAGGACTTCCTGGTCGGCCGAGGTGAGTGACCGCCAGGCTGCAACGAGATCGATGCGGCTGTCGACCTGGGCTGTCTCGTCGATCGCGCGTTCGTGCCCGGGGGCCTCCGTGGTGTGGATCTGAACCATGAGTGCGGCCTGTCGGCGCATGGTGCGGTCCGCATTGAGCATCACGTTGCGTGCCGCACCGAACAGCCAGGGCCGTGGATTGGCGGGGAGTTCGCGGCGGCGGCGCCACGCAGCGAGGAACGTCTCTCCCACGATGTCGTCCACGGTCATCGGGTGGGCCCGGCGGCGTACGAACCGCAGCACGTCCTCGTAGTGAGCCCGGTACACGTCCGTGAACTGGGCCTCGGTGTCGATTGGCATGGCTTCCTTCCGTAGCGCCTGCCCTTACATGTCCGCCACCGGCACAAGTGCAACAGACCCCAACGCACGAACACCAAGGTCGGTTTCCCCGCAAGAGAGCTACACCTCATGCGTAGGAGCTGACCTGCTGCGCGTCATCGCACCCGAAGCGGGTTGGGCGACCAGGGGTTGTCAGTGGCTGATGGCAGGATCACCGTCATGGATCTCGTACGCACTACTCCACCGCGGCCCGTGGACGTGACCGCGGTATTTCCCGAGCTGGCACCACTGGCACGTCGTGCGATTCGGCTGCACCCCCGTCCCGGATCGCCTTCAGCCAGGGACAGCTCGGTCGGGGGACCGTTGCTGTGGCCGGCGCAGGAGCCATGGCCGCACTGCGAAGCCTCGCACCTGCACGTGGACAGCGGGTTCCGCCAGTCGCCGGCCGACGTGCGACTCGAAAGACGGATGCGGGCTCGGTGGCACCGTGAGCACAATGGCCGCGGGACAACGCCCGAGGAGGCGGCGGCCGAGGAACGGAACGCCGCGATGCTCGCAGAGCGATTTGCCGTCGACCCCCCGCCCGCGGACTGCCCGGTCCCCATGCTGCCCGTGGCCCAGCTGTACCTTCGCGACATACCCCTGCTGCGGCCGCCCGGACAGGCCGATCTACTCCAGGTTCTGTGGTGCCCCTACGATCACAACCCTCACCACAAACCGTCGACCGCACTGTTCTGGTGGTCCGCCGCCGAGGTCGTCGACATCCTTGCCGCACCACCCGAACCGTGGGAGGTGAATTGGCAAGGCTACCTGCCGGAGCCATGCGTGCTGGCACCGGAAACGATCACCGAGTACCCCAGCAGCTCCGATCTGAGCCCGCAGATGCAGCTAGCGGTGCAGGACTGGAGCAGATGGCAGGCAGCCGGCGCCAACGTGGACAGCTCCTACGCGGACTACCCCCAGAGCTTCTACAACACTCATCTGGCCGACGCGCCCGGATGGAAGGTCGGCGGCTACCCTCCGTGGGGCCGCACCGATCCCAACCCCCAATACTGCACCGTCTGTGATGTGCAGATGGTCCCGCTGTTGACCATCGCCTCATTCGAATGGGACGGCGGCGATGGACACAGCTGGGCACCTCACGAAGAACAGGCCGCCGCCTACGCCGCCAACACCACCGGCAGTTGCTGCGGCCAGAACCCTTCGCAGCCGACCGAGGTCGAAGTCGGCAGCACCGACAACATGCAGATCTACGTCTGCCCGACCTCCCCCGAGCATCCGCACACCGACCTGATCCAATGCTCTGCCAGGCTAGTCACGCACCCTCCACAGCCGGTGACACAAGTGCCGCTGCATCGGGGTGTGTGACAGACCGCTCGCCTCATGGGGCGAAACCCGCAACGCCTGGGGCCTCGGTGCCGCTGGGGGAACATTCGAAGTCCCAACCCGTCCGCACAGCAGCCTCGCTGGCTCCCCCTCCTGCCGCAGTCAACCTGCCACACGCGCTAGCCGGGTGGATCACCATACTCGTCGTCGCCCATGAAACAGCATCGCATCGGGGCGACGGTCGCCCCCGAAGCCCACGCGGCGGCGGCCACGGGCCCCGCCGCGAGAACCGCTCGACGAACGTCCTGCTGGACCGTCCGCCGACCCGCATATGAAGCCCCGGACCGTCAGCCGGATCACAAGGCCCCGCTCAGCGAGCGGAAGATCCTTCAACTCGCGGCGACAGCGGTCGTGCACCCGATGCGGGAACTGGCCACAGTCCGGACACTCCTCGCCGCACACCGGCCCCGCGCCACCACCTCGACCGTGCCGAACAAGGCGGTCACCGCCTCGACGTCCACGTCGTCGATCCCGCCGAACACGAGTGAGTCCCAGAACGATGCGTTGGTCCGCACGACCGGCACGATCACCACTCACGGCCGACCACCGGCAGAGGTCTTCGAGGAGTTGATGGGGCGTCACTTTCGGCTGCCGGGCAGCCAGGCGTACGCGGTCTCACACGACCCAGCCCCTCACAATCGAACACCCAGGTGACGCTCCGCGACCGCTCCCCAAGGTCTGTGCCAGAACCCGTTTGAAGTGGACAAAGCCAGGGTCCCCCTGCGCCATGAACTGATCACGTGATCCTCATGGGCCGGTACGAGGCCAGGACGGGGCCTGTATGCCGACAACCGCGCAGAAGGGGACGGATCGAGGTCCGTACCGGAGCTCCCACTCTCGGCCTTGCTCGTCCGCCTCTTGTCGGATGAAGGGAGCTGCGGCGCACAACCTTTTTGGGCCCTCGCGAGTCGTTCCCGACGCTTCAGGACCCCTGGAGCGGAGCGGGTTGCCGCCAACCAGGTCGCGGCGGACCCTGTTGAGTTCGGTAAAGGGATAAGACATTGATGCGTAAGCGGGCCCTTGTGGCCGCCGCTGTGGGAGCGATATCCGTGCTGACCGTGCCGGGCGCCGCCCAGGCGGACCAGCACGACGGCGACACCCGGATCCTGAACGTAGTGATCAACGGCGGTCACGACATCGCCATGGGCACCACCAAGGCGAAAAAGTTCACCCTGCAGGTCACCGCCAGCGACGACTCGGGCATCAAGGAGGACTACACCGTCCCCACGCTGTGGAACGGCTCCAGGGGACTGATCATCCCGGACAAGCCCACCGGGAAGTGCGTGCCCCACGCCGACGCGCCCACCATCAGCACCTGCACCTACCCCATGTCGGTGCGGCCGCGAGTCAACCCGCAGGACAACACCACGGCCGGGAGCTGGAAGGCACGGGTCGCCATCAGCGGCAATGACTACGACTACATCGGCAAGGACGCCGCCGCCACCGTCAAGATCCGCCGCTACGCCACGATGACGGTCAACGCCGCGCCCGAGCCGGTCAAGAAGGGCAAGACCTTGACCGTGACCGGCAAGCTGACCCGCGCCAACTGGGAGACGTTCAGTTACGGCGGTTATACGGGGCAGCAGGTGAAGCTGCAGTTCCGCAAGAAGGGCGCCAGCGCCTATGCCACGGTGAAGACGGTGACCACGGGCAGCGGCGGCGCGGTGAAGACGACCGTCAAGGCCGCGAGCGACGGTTACTGGCGCTTTGCCTTCGCCGGCACCTCGACCACCGCCCCCGTCACGACCGGCGCCGACTTCGTCGACGTCCGCTAGCGCGCGGACGACGCCCGGCGCGCCGCGCCGGGCGTATCGGTGAACACGTAGCGTCAACCGGAGCGCGGCGGGCCGGCCAGGGGAGCGGCCGACGGGGTCATCCAGCGGCCGCGCTCAAGTTCCCCAAGGGTGAGGTCACGGTTCACGAGTCGAGTCACCGCCCGATCGTTCCATGCCAGATCTCAGATGCGGTCTGAGGCAGACACGCCTCGCGATGACCGGCTACGAGCACGTTCGCTTCGTGGCCCCGCCCGGCCGCCAGCGCCAGTCTTCGAAAGCGCTGATCTCGCTCTCAAGGCGGCCACGTCGTGCGCAGGCCTCTCCAATCGTCGGACTCGGCATCGAGCTCCGGGCAGCCGGCGGCCGCCTGGAGCGCTCACGAAGGCTGTCTCGTCGGCTGCGGCAGTGGTTCGATTCCGCCAGTGTCAGTGGCTGCTGGCAACATCAACCACCATGAGGATCACGCGCACTACCCCACCGCGGCCACTCGACGTGACCGCGCTCTTGCCTCAACTGGCCCCGCTGGCCCGCACGGCGACGAGATTGCACCCCGTTCCGGCCTCCCCATCGCCGCGCAACAGCTCGGTCGGTGGCCCGCTGTTGTGGCCGACCGATGAGCCATGGCCGTCCTGTGAGGGCCCCCACGAGTTCGCCAGCAGCATCCCGCCCCGGTCACTTGCGGACTTGCGGCTGGAACGCCGGATCCGGGCCGCCGCGCAGGGCCGGGACCTGACCCCGCAGGAACGGGAGACTCTCGAGCGGATCCGGCCCCCTCGGACATATCAGGTGAGCCCGGCGGTCCAGGCGTACGACGGACCGATAGCGCTACTGCCACTGGCGCAGCTCTACACGCGGGACATACCCGCTCTGCGCGCACCCGCCGGGGCAGACCTTCTGCAGGTGCTGTGGTGCCCCTTCGGCCACCCACCGAAGACGTACATGCCGCGGACTGTGTTGTTCTGGCGCTCCACAGCCGAGATCACCACCGTCCTCACCGCGCCCCCAGAACCGCCTGCAGTGCAGTACGCCGACTACCTGCCCGAGCCGTGCCTGCTCGTCCCCGAGCAGATCACTGAGTATCCGCAGGAGCTGGGCGAGGACCTGCAAAGCCGGGTGAACGACCAGCGCACCTGGAAAGCCGCCACTGACGCGGTGGACAGCGAGTGCGAGTCATACCCGGGTTCGTATTACGCGGACAACTTGTCCGTCGCGCCCGGCTGGAAGGTCGGAGGCTGGGCCTCCTGGGGCCTGACCGACCCCGTCCCTCAATCCTGCCCCGCGTGCGCCACCACGATGCACCCGCTCCTGACCATCTCGACCTTCGAATGGGACAGAAGCAAGCGCAGCTGGATCCCGTACGAGATGCAAGAACGCGCGGCGGCTCCCACCCGGGCCGGCAGGCCTCGACCCGCACGGCCGACGGCCATCCAGATCGGCCGCGGATACAAGCAACAGCTATACGTGTGCCCTGCCACGCCGGAGCACCCCCATACCGAACTGATGCAGTGACCACACCTGTGTGCGGCGCTTGACGGGCCTTCACCCCTGATCTTGGACACTCGAGATAGTGGATCTTGAGGATCTGAAAAATGGATGTGTCGTGGTCATGAAGCACTATCCGCCGCAGTTCAAGGCGGACGCGGTCGCACTGTACGAGTCGCGACCCGAGGCGACGATCAAGCAGATCGCCGCCGACCTGGGAGTGAATCCGGAGACGCTGCGCAACTGGATCCGGGACGCGGGCGTCAGCCGTCCGCGCGGCCGTCGTGCAGGACAACCGACGGCGGCTGCGGTCGCGCCGTCGGCTTCGAAGGCCGAGGTCGCCGCCTTTCGGCGGGAGAACGCCGAACTGAAGAAAGAACGGGAGATCCTGCGCACGGCGGCCCGCTATTTCGCCTCGGAGACGGGCTGGTGAACCGCTGCCAGTTTGTCGAGGACCACCAGCGCCGTTACGGCGTGACGCGGTTGTGCCGCATCCTGGGCATCGCCCGCTCGAGCTTCTACCACTGGCGCCGAAGTGCACCGCTGCGGGCGGCCCGTCAGGCTGCCGACGCTCAGCTCGCCGCCCGGATACGCATGCTCCACCACGCGTCGGACGGCACCTATGGCGTCCCCAGGATCACCGCTGAACTCCGTGAGGTGGGCGAGGTGGTGAACCACAAGCGGGTCGCCCGCATCATGCGGGCGAGCGGGCTGGCCGGTCTCCGTCTGCGTCGTCGGCACCGCACCACCGTCCCGGACCCCGCTGCGGTGAGGGTGCCGGACCTGATCGGTCGCAACTTCACCGCCAACGAGGTGAATCGGAAGTACGTCGGCGACATCACGTATTTGCCGCTGGCCGGCGGAACATTCCGCTATCTCGCGACCGTGATCGATCTCTGCTCACGGCGACTGGCCGGGTGGACGATCGCCGACCACATGCGCGCCGACCTGGTCATCGACGCTTTGAAAGCGGCCGAGCGGACCCGCGGCAGCCTCGCCGGTGCTGTGATGCACACCGATCACGGAGCTCAGTACTGCAGCCGGGCCTTCGCCGACGCCTGCCGCGAGGCCGGCGTCACTCAGTCCATGGGAGCGGTCGGCTCCAGCGCGGACAACGCACTCGCCGAGTCCTTCAACGCGACCTGCAAACGGGAGACCCTGCAAGGCCGCCGGGCCTGGAACACTGCGGGCGAAGCCCACCTGGAGCTCTTCCGCTGGCTGCACCGCTACAACACCCTCCGACGCCACTCCCGCCTCGGGCATCGCAGTCCCATCGCCTACGAGCAAGCACTCCAAACGACATCAACTACGCTGGCTCAAGCCGCATAAACCCTGTCCAAGATCAGGGGTGAAGGCCCGCTCCGAGATTGCCCGATCTGCTGGACATCCTTCCAGGTCAGCCCCAGAGCAGTCGGACGGCACATCTACTGCACCCCTCGCTGCAAGGCGGAAGCAGCCCGCCGCCGCAAACGCGAACACAGCGACGCCGACGAGGACGTCCAGACAGCACCAGGCGAGCCAGCACTGCCCGTGACAGCTCTGACGCCGACCGCCGTTCGCAACTGTCCTCACTGCGACAAGCCGGTCACCATCGTCGCGCTCCTGGCCACCCCAGAAGCGGCACGGCCCACCATTCCGGCAGCGAATCCGGACGTGATTCCAATGCGACGAAGCTGAAGTCCCTGGCAGAAAACTCACGTGGGCTGCCAGTCGCAGGTCGATACCCTGCTCTGGGAAAGGACGTGACCATGGCCTTGGTGAAGAAGGGATCCCGGCGCATCACCGTCGACGGCATCCCCTACCGCTGGAGAATCCGCCGACGCCCGACCTACGGTCAGGCCCTGTGCTGGTCACCGCTCACCTACGCGGTCGAGCTGGCCGACGCGCCAGGCAGCACGCTGGTGGTCACGACCAACCAGCCACATCCGAACAACTGGCTGATTGAGTCAGTCAGCGCGGTGGTTCCCTCCGCAGTCGCCGACGGCGTCCGCACCGCACGAACCAACGGATGGAGTCCCGGGAGACCTGGCTCTCCCTTCCATCTCGACCACTCAGAAGGCTTCGTCGCGTCCCGCTACTGAAGTGCTCAAACCGAAGGACTCACCGCTTTGTGACCGGGGAGTCCTTCGGCTTTCCGCTCCCCACGTTCCCCAGTTGGTTCACTTCGTGAACCAACTGGGACGAAGAGCAGCACTGGGGAATATTCGCGATCCGCATCATGCGCGCCGCGCTCGCGGTCGAGCTGGGGGACTTCACCCCCACGGACCGGCTCTTCCAGGAGACCGAAGCACTGGCCGGCCCTGTCCGCCGGGAGGGCAAGGGGGATCAGGCCAGCGGCGGCTAGAGGCCCCATGTCCGCCTGCCGCAGCGATACGGGCGAGCACCTGAAGGCAGGTCGGTGCGGCGCCACGGGGGGAGCGCCGCACCTGCGACCAGCGTAGCGATCCGTTCTTTTGCCCGGGCCCGTATGAGCGACCGGACGGTAGTCCTGCACCCTTGGCTCGCCTCTTGAGCACGGCATGCGCTTCCTCCACCCACTCCGGCGTGTTGCAGGGGGCGTTGAGGTTCTGGGGAGTCCGGGGCGGACCCTTTGGAAGGGAGCTGTGGGGGCGGGGACGCGGGCGTCGTGGGGGTGTTCTCAGTCCTCGTCGTCGGGGATGTCGTCGTCCTGGGTTGCTGACATGTGACGGACGTTGATACCTGCCTGGCAGCGGGAGGGGCCGATGGCGGCGTGCAGGCTGGTGAACAGGTCTGGGCGGATGAGCAGGTCCGCTCCCGCGACCACGGGCAGGAGCGGTTCAAAGCCTCCGTCGTGGACGAGGTGGCCTCGCCACTGACGGCAGATGAGTGCTTCCCCTGCTGTGTCGCTGAGGCTGAATCCGCAGATGCCGCCTGTGGGTTGAAGTCCGAGTGCCGCCACGACTCTGGCGGCGGGTGCAAGGACGTACGGGGGCAGGCCGGGACCGCTGCGGCGCGGGGGCGCGTCGACCATGGGCGTGGCGCCGGCGTCGGTGAGGGCCACGAGGGCCTGGTCCGTGGTGCTGAGGTGCTCTGCCGCTCCTGCCTGGGTAAGGGCGGGTGCCAGGCGCTGCAACGGGCGAGTCCACAGTTGCCAGGGAGCCTGGGAGAGGGGCAGCGTGTCGGGGGGTGGATCGTCGCTGGCAGCTTCGAGACCGACGATGATCAGTACTCGGCGGGCGGGCTGGTCGGGGTAGCGGCGTGCGGGGGTGTGTTGCCGCTCGATCAGTCCGATCTGTATCCAGCCCGCGTGTGGCCCGTCGTCCACTCGGGCCAAGGCCCCGGCGCCTTCCGGCAGGGACCGCAGGTCCGCGACCGAAGCGAGACCGGGCGGCGGCCAGGGCGTTTGCTCCTGGCTGTCGTTGAACCAGGGCGCGGGATCGAGTGACCAGCCAAGTGCTTCGGGGCGTGTCAGGGGGCGGGGGATGCGGGCGAGTTCGCCGCGCAGGGCCGGGCGGGAGTCATCGCGCAGGCGTGCGGCCGTGCCGCGTTCGAAGGCCTGGGCGTTGACCAGGTGTCCGGCTTGGGCGAGCGCGGTACGCAGGCCTGCCGCGGCCTTCTGCAGGGCGTCTTCGGCGGCGGCCCGATCAGCGAGGTAGGCGTCGGGAAACCGGTTGCTGCTGGGGTGGGTCAGCAGGTCCAGTTGGGTGCGCATGAGCGGCTCGAGATGGCCGGGGATGGCTGCGGCCACGAGGTCGATGACGGCCTCACGCAGTCCGGGAGCGGGGCCGGTGGCGTCGATGCGGGCGCCCAGGTAGTGGTCGACGAGGTGGGCCGCATAGCGCTGGGGGTCTTTCACGCGCCCTCCTGGGTGCGGAGTTGGGCGGCGATGGTGTGGGCGAGTGTCGGATGGGCTGCGGTTGCCGGTGGGGAGGGCGGCTGGTGTCCGGCGCTGGTGAGGACGGCGGAGGCTTCCACCCGCACGGACAGCATGTCGCTGGTGCACAGGGCGACGAGCTGCTCATGCAGTGCGGCATCCAGGGGCCCGTCTGGCAGGTGACTGTGCAGGACGGTCAGGAGCCAGGTCAGGGGTCCGGCGCCGAGGTCGAAGGACAGGACGTGCGCCAGCGCGGCCTGTGCCTGGCGGGGGCGGGCGGCCAGCAGGACCGTCGCCGCGAGCAGGGCGCGGCGTTTGTCGCCGCGTTCGGGCAGGGCGATGGTGGCCACGGCGAGGCGGCACAGCGCGGTGTCGATGTCGTGCTGCGTGGCCGGTTCCGCTACCGGGTGGTAGACGCCGTCGCCGAGGCGTGCGTCGCCCGGCAGACGGTGGGCGATGACGTCATACGCGGCATCCCAGCAAGCGAGCGCGTCGGCAGCGGGGGGCCGGGAGGCGTCCGGGGGCTGGATGGCGAACGCCGAGACCAGGGCCTGGCTGACGCCGACGGTGCGGCCGTAGGACGGGTTGGCGACGGCGTTGGCCACCTGGTTTGCGAGGTCCTGCCTGGCGACAGCGGCATCCGCGGTGTGCGCCTGCTGCCATAGCTCCAGACGGTTGTTGCCGGCGAAGGAGCGCCATCCGCCGCCGCCTCGGATCTTGGTGTAGGCGAGCATGCCCGCTGTCGCGGCGAGCGGGCCGAAGACGTCGGGGGCGATGCCATGACGCAGATAAAGCCCGGCGGCCACATCGGCCAGGACGTCGACGGGGCCGGACGCGTTCATCTCCTGGGCGATCCGGTGCAGCAACTGGGCGGCCAGGTCCGGCCCCTGGCTTTCGGTGATCTCCACCAGCCGCCATCCGACCGCGTTGGCCAGCGCATCGGCCGACCACCGGGGCCCCGGCGGATCGTCGTACGCCTTGCCGGCGCAGTCACGGACCGCGGCGAGGACACCGGCCGCGCCCTCTGGCAGATCGGGGCGCTGCTGGGCGTCCAGAAAGACGCCGGTCGGGTAACGCCCTTTGGGGCCGGACCAGTTGCGGGAGGATTTGCTGGGCACGGGCCTGGGTGTCCAGGGCGGGCCGCCCTCACCGCCCAGACGCTGTGCCGCCGCACACAGGGCAGGACTCAGCGTGTCCCCGGCCAGATGCGATGAATGGATCAGCGTCTGGTCGTCATAGGTGGAGGTGATCGCGTTGGCGAGCACTGGCATCAAACGCAGAGCGTGGGCCGCGTCATCGCCGGGCAGGTCGGCGAGCCGGCCGAGCAGGGCGATGTCGGCGTCGCGATTGCGGCCGCTGGGGCCTGCGGCGATACGGAGCGCGGCCAGGACGACGGGGTCAGCTGCGTCGGCCTGCATGGCCAGCAGCTGCCGGTGGGCCGCGTCCACCCGGGCATCGGGCAGTCCCGGCTCGGTCAGCAGCACCCGGGCGGTCAGCTGCGCGGCGGCTCGCGGATCCAGGCGTGCGAGAAGACGCCACCACTCCTGTGGTGTTCCCGCCGTGCCCCGCCCGTCGGTGCACTCCGCAACGAGATACACAAGCGGCTGCGTACGTGCCAGCCGCACTCGTGCCTGGACCTGGTCGGCCTGCACCAGCTGGGGGAGGGGCTCCAGCAGTTCCTCGATGGTGATGTCCTTGTGGCCGCCGTAGGCGCCCATGTAGCGGGCGGCACGTTCCCAGCAGCGCCGTGCTTCGTCCAGGTCGCCGCAGGCGAGACTCACGCGGGCCATCTCGAGTTCGAAGTCGGCGTCCTCCGCATACATCGACCGGCTGGCGGCCTGTGCCGTACGCAGCGTGCGCATCAGCTCGTCAATGACCGCGGCCCAGGCCTGGCCCACGCTGTGGGCCAGCAGGGACAGCAGCTCCGTGGTGATCAAAGGACCCGATCCGGCCATGCCCATCAGGGATGTCGTGGTGCGCTGGCTGACGGTCTGCAGGGACGTGATGCCCAAGGCGACGTCGTTGCCGCGCAGCAGGGCGACGGCCTCGTGCAACACCTGCCGCACGAGCCTGTGGATGTCCATGAGTTCGCTGGCATTGGGCCGGCCCGTGAACGCGGCCGCATGCCGGGACAGTTGCTCAAGCGCCACACGTACGGCGGTGGACGCGCCGTCGGCGGGGATGCGGCCCGCATCGACGTCGCGGCCCAGACCGAGCGTGGTGACAGCGAACCGCAGCCAGGCACGGAAGAAACCCTCGCCGTCCAGGAGGGGCAGCAGCCGGGCGGGCGCCTGCGGATCAGCGGCCGGGGCCACCGCCAGCAGCGCCAGCCACCTGCTGACCGGCCCCGACAGATCGCCGTGCCGACCGGTCAGCACCGCGTGGGTTGCTTCCTGAAGCACCGGGGTGACGTCCCCGCCAAAGACCTCCTCTGAAAGATCCTCCGCCGGCACACCGTGGTCCAGCAGACGCCGCGGATCGCACGGAGCGCTGGCCCAGGCCGCGGCGGCCAGCGTGCGCGCCGACGGCAGCATGCTGCCCGCACTGTCGCGGACGTCGGCGAGATGCAGCAAAAGCGCCGCACGCCGCTCGGGACGCTCAATGAGCGCCGCGCTCTCCAGCAGCGGCTCGGCACCGAGGCAGTCCAGCAGCACACCGAGCGCCGGTCCGGGGGAGCCCAATGCCTCCTGATCAAGGAACCGGGCCACCCGCTGAGCAAGCGTGAGCGAGTGGCCTTCCGGCGACTCACCCTTGTCAGCGCCATGGCCAGGTAGCCTGATCCGCCCCCGCAACTCCGCCAGGAACACCGCCTCATCATCCGCGGAACCGTCGTGGCCGGACTTACCACCGCGATCTTTGTCCCAGGCCGTCAGATACGCCTCCCACGGGGCGGCGAACCCGGCCCGGTCGACCGCTGCACACAACTGCAGGCCCCACCGCGCCGACAGCGTCGGCACTCCCTCATACAACAGGCCCGCCGCCACATGGTCAGCTCCCGCCAGCGCCACCAGCACATCCGCATACGGCACCAGGGAACCCGGCAAGCCTTCTTCCTCATAGGTCGACCGCGCCCGGCTCAGTTCGATGCAGCGCACCAGCGTCGGCCAGTCACAGCGTGCCGCCGCCCGCCGGGCAACGACGGCCAGGGTGTGGACGATGGCCTGCGGCGGCTGCAGGCCGGCGATCGCACGGGAGAGGAAGTCGGGCCCGATCAGTAGGGCCAGGTCCTCGTCACGGCCCAGCGCGGACAAGAGTTCGGGCAGGTGCCGGAAGGCACGCGCGTCCGTGAAGAACCCGCGCTTCGAAAGCCACTGAGCGGCCTGGGTCCGGACCTCGTCCACCCACCGGGAGTCACCCTCGGCCCGGCGCACGAAACGGCTGAAGCTCTCATGGTGGATCTTCAGCCCGCCGATCCCCGGCTGCTGCGCGATGATCGGTGCCACCCGGCTCAGGGCGGCACCGATCATCATCGCCGGCATCGGGAAGATCTCCCCGAGCTCGTCCGCACTGACAGCGAAGTCGCAGACCGCCAGCGTGCTGACCGCATAACGCTGCTCGACCGTCAACGCCCGCAGCAGATAGGCGTAGTAGTCGTCCAGGTCGTGCGCCGACGACGGAACCGCGCGCAGCCGCTCAAGCGGATCCCCCACAGCACCCGGCGCAAGCGGCGTCCCAAGACCAGGAGCCGGGCCCAGGGCCTGACGGCACAGATATGTGGCGTACAGAGCGTTGCCCCGTGAGCGCTCCTCGATCAAGGTGACAGCGGCCTCAGCATCCGTGGCAGCCCCCGGACTGGCAGCCGACGGTGCCAGCGCCGACAGCACACCCAGACGCTCCGCCAACGCACCCAGCTCGGCGCGGTTGAGCGGGGGAACGGTCAAACGGGCGGCTTGGGCGTCGACCGCCTCCAGATGAGGGCCGGGCTGACTGGCCAGAACAAGAACGGCGCCGGGCGGCAGGCTGAGCGAGGTGAGTTCCTCGACCAGGCAGGCCGCCGGATCCACCGGCTCACCGAACGCGCCGCCACTGCTGTGTCCAAGGACCCGGCTGACGTGATCGATCCCGTCCACGACCAACGCGACGGGCCGATCCGGGAGCAGGCCGCGCACCGCCGTGACCGCCGCCACGAGCGTCTCCTTGGTGGCCGCGTAGCGGGGCCTGACCTGCGCCACCGCCTGCGGTGCGGCGCTCTCCAGCTGCCGCAGCAGACTGCCGATCACCACCTCGGTCAGCACCCGCTCACCGCGGTCGGCATCCGCAGCACCGAGCCAGCAGTGATGCCGCACCGCAAGCCAGGTGTCGTGCAGTGCGTCGCCGAGCTGCTCGCACAACCACGACTTGCCGATGCCGGGAGCGCCGGTGACCACCACGACACCGCCCTGCTGCGCGGTGTCCTCCACAGCCGTGACCACTTTGGTGAGCACGGCGGGGCGGATCACCTCGGTGGCACGGTCCACGGGATGGCCCTCACGCACCGCCCCGAAGTCGGTCTCCAAACCCAGCCGGGGAAGCAGGTCCTCGAGCGTCACCGTGCCCGTCCGGCTGCGGGCCGCCTTGGCCGTCTCGATGAGAGCCAGCGCCACGTCCTCGGCCGTACGGGTCCGGTTCGGCGGCCGTCCAGCACCCAGTTCCTCGATGATGCGGTGCAGCAGGGCCGCCTCGGCCGGGCCGGGCTCGCGGATGTTGAGCGAGCACGCCGCAACACCCGTGTCGACGATCAGACAGGCACAGGCACGCTGGAGCACCTCGTCACGGACAGCGGCGAGCATGGATTTCCACGGATCGTGGACCCGCAGCGCAGCGGCGTCGAACCGGAACCGCTTGCTGCCCAGGCCGTGCAGCGCGGGCCCCGGGTCGATGCCGCTGCTGACCGGCTGCAGCACCCGCATCAGATCAGGTTCGTCCGGCTCCGTGTCGCGGACCACGAGACGGTGTGAGGTAGCGGGCTGTGCGGTGAGGTCACGGTCGATGGAGGAGAAAAGGAGGTCCAGGCGCAGACCCCGGTTGTCCTTGGTGAAACTCTCCGCCGACAACGCGCGGTCGTGATCCGTGTGCTTGATCTGCAATCGCTCGCGGCTGCCGGTGGCCCACTCGCACGTGATGTCATCGAACCGGTCCCCGGCGAACATCTTCGTGTCCACGGTCACCGACCTCGCACGTCCCACCGCCAGGTCCACCAGACGCAGCGCGGTGAGCAGATCCTGGTAGGCGTAACCGAGGTGCGTAGGGCGCAACCCCATGGTTACCTCCAGCGTGCCGTGTCTGCGCACGCCACCCCCCGGACGCCCGCCCACTCACCTTAACCGCCTTCGGTCACCACGACCCAAACCGTCCGCGCAAGATGCGCGGACGCATACAGCGGCTCCCCAGCGCCGGCTTGATCTCAGGGCGCTCCCTCGGCTTGTCCTCGATCTTTCGCAGCGGCCATCTCCGGCGACGTGAGCCGTAGGTACCTCGCCTTCAGACGGGAGAGCGCCCTACTCTCAACCGGGCGTTGAAGTAGGCGGACAACAAAGCCGGATCGTCAGCCGCGGCAGCCGCCACACCGTCCGCATCGCGGGCCCACAGCTGCGGCTCCTGGCCCACCAGGTCGCTCAGCAGGCCGGCGCGAGCATCACCGGCGTCGACGTCGGTGCGTTCGACTGCTGCGGTGGCCAGGTGGCCGACCGCGGCGGCCGGCCCTTCCTGCGCCGCACGGGCAGCGAACGCCTCCGCTGACAGACCGCCATGGCTCTCGATCCAGGACGTGACGCGCATGACCGGTTCCGGGCGCGCCGGCGCGGGGCCGGCACTTTCGGTAGGACGGCAATTCGTCGTCTGCCGCGTATCCGTCCAGTTCCTTCAGCGCCCACACGCGCAGCTCCTCGTGGTGGGCGTAGCCACTCAGCATGAGGCAGGACCGCAGCGCGGAGGCAAGCGAAACAGTGTCGTCCAGGACCGCGCTCTCGAGTTGCTCCAGTCCCCGGACGCCGGGAGTTGTCACGGCCTCCAGTGTGCCCTGCCCCACTGACACTCATCGATCGGCGCGGAGGTACGGCCTGCGACTTGGTGTAGAGAGGCATTCATGCCGCACGGTGCGACAGCTGGCCACGCCCGGCCGGGACCGGAAACCAAAGGGTCAGTCGAGATCTCCCACACCCCATTCCGGCGGAAGACGCCTAAGGCGCAGCCGTGCCTCGATACCCAGGTGCTCGCGCAGGAGAGACTTCAGCGCCCGGCCGTCGACAAGATCGATGCGTCCGGAGCGGGCTGCGAACGCACGGCTGCTTGCTCCATACCAACCGGTGGTGACCAGGATGCCCCGGGCGGCCTGCACGTCCAGCATCTGCCCGGCCAGAGCGTGAACTGTCTCGAGCGGCACAGCGTGCTGAGTGCGCCGTGTCTGCAGCACCCAGCGTTCGCCGGAGCGAGGCCTGTCCCGGAAGACCGTGGTTGCTCCTCCCGGCCCGATCAGCTCCCGGGGCCCCTCGGTCGGGTCGTGCAGGTCCATGTAGAGGCGGTGGACAAGGTCGCTGAGGTCCTCCGGATCAAGGTGCGCAAGATCGATGCGATCATCAACCACCGTTGGCGTCGGGGCTGGCGTGTCGTGGCGGAGCGCGGCGTCGTACCACGCCTCGTCGCTCTGGTAGGCAGGGTCTCCCTTGTGGAAGAGCCCTGCCCAGGTGGCGGCAGTCTCGTGCAGGGCCCGTGCCCGTCCCCGGGAATCAGGCACCGCAATCCGGGGTCGTTCCTGCGGAATGCGCCAAAGAGCCTGGCCAGGGGGCTGGTGTTGGGCAGGAATCCCAACTTCTGGGCCCGCAGAGGAGCGAGCCGACCCGGACCGCGGATGGCATGGACGACCCCACGCCATTCCGCACTGTCGTAATCGAACGCCGTATGGGTGAAGTTGACGGGCACGTGGTCGCAGTGGATCTCACCGACCAGCCGCCCCTTCGCAGGTGGGTCCGCCGGGTACTCCATGAAGTCCTCAGACTCTTCAGCGAAGGTGAACAGCCGCTTGTCCCTGGCGAGGATCTTCCGGCCGTCACGGTAGAAGTCGATGCCGTAGTCATGCTGGTGCAGGTAGCGCTGGACGCCCAGCCACCCCCATACGCGCTGCTCGGTCTGCTCCAGCCGCGTTCCCCGGCACTGCGGGCAGGACAACGAGCCGAGCGGGCTGGTATGCCAGCAGTCCTGGCACCGGTACAGCGTGGCCAGCACCACGTCGATCTTCTGCACGGCGCTGATGTCCTGGCCCCGCCGTTGGACGAAGCGGTTCTCTCCCCAGATGCACGGCTTTCGGGGGGCCACCGCAGAACCGGACACGGTCAGCTGGATCTGCTGTTCGCGCAGCAAGTAGCTGTAGACGTCGCCCAAGTGCCGCCGCAGACGGTGTTGCATGGTGGCCGGCCAGGCAGAGCGCAGAGCTTCGATGGTGATGCGTGTGCCCTGCTGCCCCGCCTCCGTCTTGGGTTCCGCGCCGATGGGAACCTGCCAGGAGGTACCGGAGACGAGGGAAGCCAGATCGAGAGTGAAGACGGTCCATGTCGGTTCGTGCCGCTGGGCGGTGCGCAGCGTGATGCGTGAGCCCAGCCGAAGGCAGGCCACGAGGAAGCCGGGACCGAACACATTCTGCTCTTGGTACCGGCCTGTCCAGCTGATCCGGAACAGCTGCTGAACGGTTTCACGCTCGAAACTGGTGCCTGGGCAGGAGATGGTGATCCTGTCGCATTCGTGCACGGTTCCCTCGTGCTGGACATCGACCGCGACCGAGACGGGCACCCCGTCTTCACCGCCTTTCCGGACGGCGTCCACCACTTCCGCCACGGCGGCCCAGTCGGAGAGGGGCAGATCACCGAGGACCGACAGCAGGGCCGGAGATGGCACCACGGTCAAAGGCCCCATCGAGGCCGTCTCCTCGCGCGCACTCCGCAAGTGGGCCTGGGCGCGATCCCACGCTGCTGCCCAGCCGGCGGCGTCGTCGCCGACCACACCCACGACGTGGACGAACGCCAAAACCAGCACCTTGCGCGGATGCGCTGTTCCGTTGAAAACGCTGGCCAAGGTAGTGCGCCTCAGGCTCCCCCGGCTCCGCTTGACCAGTTCACGCAGGCTCGGCCGGCCGGCCAGAACACGCAAGTGCCCCATCGCCACGCGCAGGTCATCGAAGGTGCCCACATGCTCGACTGCGATCACATCCGGGACCGGGTCGGCCCCCTCCAAGGCTTCTTTGGCCTTCAGCCACAGCGCCCTGGCCGTGACCACATCCGTGCCGCAGGCCCTGGTGAACGCCTCCACCACCGGCCAGGCCGAGTGCCAGCCGTTAGCTGCCCGGTTGAGACGGCCCCTGCTGAAGCCGGTCGCCTGCACGAGCTGCTCGTAGGTGAGGCCGGAGAGGCGGCGCGACCGCCGCAGCCAGCGCGCCACCTCCGCCATTTCCGGCACCCGGGCAACAAGGTCCTTCTCCCGCCGCCCCGCCATGACTCGACCAGCCGTCACATGCGGTCGTACGCTGACGGCTTCACCACGGCCACCACCACCGCGGCCACCGTCTCGGCCACGAGCGTCTGGACCGTGCCCTGCCAGACTGGCGCCGAACCCAGCGTGCTCACCACCAAGATCAGCACAGCGACGACCATCACCACATCGGACAGGTGATACGGCACCGGTGTGCCGTCCCCGACACACAGCAGAGTCTTACTCATGTGTGAACTCCCTTGATGCACCTCGGACATGCGTGCCCACTGCCGGCAGGAGGTTTGGGGCCATCCCGCCGCTGCACACATCCGGGATCGTGCCGGACCAGCACCCTTCAGCACCACCCGGAACCAAGAGTTCAGGGCATTGTCCCAACTCTGTCCAGAACAGAACCCCGATGACTTTTGCCTGCTCACAGACCCCTTTTGACTAACCGGCCCCAGGCGAACGTCGCTGTTCCGCGCGTGTCCGGGTTTCGAGTTGCTTCCTGCAGCCGGCCTGGGACACCCTGGTGGCAGGATCCGGGCACCTCGGACAACGCCGTGTACGGAACCCCGACCGCAGCGCATTTGGGGTGCGCTCGGTCAGCGGTGAGGCCGCGCGCTCAGCGCGCGGCCCACCCGCACTCCGATGCAAAGCGGCGCCTGAGCGCGAGGGCATCGCGTCTGCTCGAGCGCTGACGGCACACTGGTGATCATGACCCCGGTACAGATTTCCTTCGGTCTCGGTGAACACGAAGACACCGCACGAGCGTTGCTTCAACGCGAGTGGCCCCTGGCGGATCTGCCGCCTGCTGTGAACGAGCCGCGCATCTGGACCATGACCTGCGCAGGCTCGAACGCACTTGCCGGGCTGGCAGTTGTGGCCAACGGATTCAGAGCACGGGTGGTGTCAGCTGACGGCATGCGTCCCTACCGCCCGCTGCTCGAGTACCTGGTGGTCGACCAAGAAGTGCGCGGCGAGGGCTTGGGGCGGCAGCTGGCCCGTCGTGTACTCGAGGAGGCCAGCAAGGGTGGGCACGACGTCCGCATAGAGGTTGAGCGCACACGCCCGGGCGCCGTGCGCTTTTGGACGCAGCACATGCACTGCACGCTTCTGCCCGAGGCCGAGCAGACCGACCCCAGGATCTACCACTTGAGGTGGTCGCCTGCCGGGAGCTGACACCTGGCATCAAGATCCCCGAAGATCTGCGGGAACAGTGTTGCCCGACCGGGCTCGCAATGCGTCCAGCCGTCTTTGCTTCCCTGATCCGGCACGGCACCGGTCCCCAAGCCCGGTCCGCCACACGGCAAGATCACGTGGCAAGGCTCCCGTCGGCTTGGGGGCGCGCCGGGCGGCGTGGCCGGCCTGGAGTGGAATGACTGCGGCTCGTCGCATGGCGGTCTGGAATGCGGGCCTGGTACGTAATCAACGCGAAGGTCGGCAAGGGACGCATGGGCCTGCATATCTCGCGCATCGAGATCAAGAACTTCCGTAACTTCCGGCATCTGGTCATCGACAACTTCCCGGCCCACGCGGTGATCGTCGGCGAGAACGGGGTGGGCAAGTCGAACCTGCTGGAGGCGATCCGCCTGGTTCTTGATCCCTCGCTTCCCGACGCGCTGCGCCTGCTGCGCGAGGAGGACATCTGGGAAGGCCATCCGACGGGCCTGCCCGGCCATGCTGAGGTGAGCGTCGTCATCGAGCTGCAGGGCTACGACACGGACGACGACGCCAAGGCTGTCCTGGCCACGGCCACTGTCGACTACGCCCCCTACACCGCCCGCCTGACCTACCGCTTCGCTCCCCGCACCGAGATCGACGCCACCGGGCAGCAGACGCCGGTCACCGGGCGGACGCTGACCCCTCAGGACTATGACTTCGTCGTCTTCGGCGGCGACAACGAGAGCAACGACATCCGCTCCATCCGCCGCGAGGTGACCCTGCGCGTCCTGCCGGCCCTGCGGGACGCAGAAAGCGACCTGCAGTACTGGCGGCGCAGCCCCCTGCGTGACCTGCTGGAGCGGCTTCCCCTGGACCCGGCCAACCTGGAGGCCACCGCGACCGCGGTCGCGGCCGCCGTCGACCAGCTCACCAAAGACGCCAACATCACAAAGCTCGAGCAGCACCTGTCCAGTCGGCTCAAAGAGATGCTGGGACCGCGCCTGGCCGTCGACCCCGCCCTCGGCTTCGCCTCCTCCAAGCCCGACGAACTCATCCGCTCCGTCCGGCTGTTCGTCGACACGGCCCGCCGCAGAGGCATCTCCGAGACCAGCCTGGGCAGCGCCAACGTCATCTACCTCGGTCTGCTGCTGGAAGCGCTCAGCCAGCAGCGCCTGGACGAACAGTTCGTCGCCACCCTCGTGGCCGTGGAAGAACCCGAAGCACACCTGCACGTCAGCCTGCAACGCCACCTGTTCGGCTACCTACTGCGCACCGGCACCTCACTCATCCTCACCACCCACAGCCCGCACATCGCCGCCGTGGCCCCCATCCGCTCCTTCATCGTGCTGCGCGCCACCGGCAACGGCACCGTCGGAGCCAGCACCGCCACCCTGCCGGTCACCGACGAACAAGCCCAGGACCTGGAACGCTACATCGACATCAGCCGCGCCGAGGTGCTCTTCGCCTCGGCGGTCATCCTGGTCGAAGGCCTGGCGGAACTGTACGTACTGCCCGCCGTGGCCGCCGCTGCGGGATTCGACCTCGACGCCTACGGAACCGTCGTCGCCAGCGCCCACGGAACCGACTTCAAGCCCTACCGGGCCCTGCTCGGGCCCAGCGGCCTGAACACCCCCCACGTGATCATCACCGATGGCGACGCCACCCCCGACCAGCTCAACCGACGCGAAGCAGGGCTGCGGCGCGGGGCCAACCTCCACCCAGACGCAGCCCGCAGGACCACGCTCGTCGACGCCATCCGACAACTGCCGCCGTACCAGCAAGCCGACTACTACAACCGGCGCGGCCCCCTGGTCCGGGAGCTGCAAGGCCTCGGTATCTACGTTGGCGCCCAGACCCTTGAAGTCGACCTGTGCCTGCTGTTCGGCGAAGAGATCGTGCATGCGTTCGAAGAGCTGAACGGTAACCGCGGCGCCGTTGAGGACGTGCGCCGTGGCGTCGCCAACGAGCAGGAACTGTCCCCGGATCTCGACATCCGCACGACCATGCTCAACCGCATCGCCGCCCTGGGCAAAGGCCGCTTCGCCCAGCGGCTCGCCGCGCACATCAGCCGCAATGACCTGCGCACCCGCCTGTGCACAGTCCTCGGCATCACCGACACCACCCAAGCGGTGGACGCTCAGACCCTGAGCCGCCTGGGCCCCGAGGCCTACCTGCTCCTTGCCCTCGACGACATTTCTCTCCAGGTGCGCGGCACCCCTCTCTTCCCAGCCCTCGCCGGCGGCGAAGGCACCAGTGAGCCACGGGACATCGATGCTTCAGGTCAGTGACGCGCTGCTGCGCGAACTCGAAGAACTGCACCCCACCCAGCGCACCGCCGTGCTGCACCCCGGCAACGTCGTCCTGCGCGCCGGCCCGGGCAGCGGCAAGACCAGAACCCTCGTCGCCCGAGCGGCATACCTCCTACAGACACAGGTCTCCGCCTTCCGGGGGTCGCCTGCATCACCTACACGAACGCGGCGGCCGACGAAATCCGACGGCGTGTACTCCACAGCGGCGTGCATGCCGAGGACCGCCTCACCTGTTCCACCGTCCACGCCTTCTGCCTCAACGAGATCCTGCGCGCCTTCCCGGCGATCACCGGGCAGCCAGCGCCGCAGGCCGGGCAAGTCCTCGGAGAAACCGCCACACAGGCGCTCCTGCAGCACTGCTTCGACCAGATCGGCATCGCCGAGACGCTCGCCCAGTTCCGGATGCCCGAGAACACCAAGATCCGCCGTGCCCTGGCGTGCGACGAACCCCTCGACGCCTTCGACCCCCGCGAAGTCGTAGCCGCCGCCCGCTATGAGGAAGAACTCGCCGCCCGAAGCGAGATCGACTTCGAGGCAATGGTGACGCGAGCGGTGCGCGTCGTCCGCGACCACGAACCCGTACGTGATCTCCTGCGCGCCCGCTTCCCCCACCTCATCGTGGACGAGTACCAGGACCTCGGCGGTGTCCTCCACGAACTCGTCGTAGCTCTGCACGATCTCGCCGGCATCACCGTGTTCGCCGTCGGGGACACCGATCAGTCCGTCTTCGGATTCACCGGAGCCGACGCCAAATACCTGACCGCCCTGGCAGGCCGTGACGACTTCCTCGACCTACCCCTTGAAGTGAACTACCGCAGTGGCCAGGACATCATCACCGCCGCCGAGGCCGCGCTGGGCGAACACCGGGGGCGACGCGCACGCGAGGGCGCACCCCCCGGAGACGTCAACACGTGGCAGGTGCAAAGAGGCCTGGACGAGCATGCCCAGGCGGCCTGCGATCCCGTCGAACAGGCCCAGCAACGCCAAGTGCGACCGGAACGGATCGCCATCCTCTACCCGCACCGGGGCCCGCTGCTCGACGCCCTGCTGCACGAACTGGCCCGGCACCAGCTGACCTTCCTCTACGAGCGGGACGACAAACTCCCGGCAGGATCGCTTTCCCGGTTCGTCCAGCGCTGCGCCAGCCGCGCCGTGGCCAACCACCAGATCCACGCAGCCGGTCACACCGAGCGGCGAGACATGTTGCGCCGGGCCGAAGCCCCCACCCTGGCCGCGTTGAGCCTCTCCCTCACGCGACTTCGACACGAGGCACAGCTGCCCCCGCCCGCCTCCCGCCTGGCCCTGCCCAGAGCTCTGCAGCACACCCTCGACCCCATACCCTCCTACCCGGCCGACGCCCCCGCCGCCACCTGGCTGGAACAACTGCGGGCCAGCCTCGCACTGGATAGCATCGCCGCCCTGCACCCCGACCAGGACAACCACGGCTGTCTCGACGACCTCGCCGATCTGTGCCAGAGAGAAAACCTCATGCTGCAGGACCTGGCCCAGGGCGAAGAAGTCATCGGCAAGATCCTCCTGACCACCTACCACGCCGCCAAAGGGCGAGAGTTCGACACCGTGATCCTGCCCGGCCTGCTCAACGGGATCATCCCGCGTGACGTCGTAGAGCGCGGGAAGTGGCGCCGCCCCACCCCGAAGGAACTGGCGGAGCAGCGCCGCGCCTTCTACGTGGCCCTGACCCGCGCCGAGCGCACCGTGCACCTGATCGTCGGCCCCGGGTACCGCACAAGAAGCGGACACTGGATAGAGAAGGGACCATCGGACTTCGTCGTGGAGATGATCAGGAGCCTCCGGTCCTCAGTGCAGGACGACACCTGACATCCCCGCCTGACGCGAACACGGTTGGCTAATGGCTGGCGGGTGCTGCCCAGTCAGCGCTGCGTCATCGCGGGAATGGGCCGTGACCCCGCTCGGACGGCATCCGAGGGGAGCCGGGCCGGCGCGACGGCGCCAACGCGATCACGAATGACCACGTTGCATAACAGCACGCCCTGCGGCGAGCGCAGCACCACCGGCGAGCAGGCCTGCCGCGGGTGTGCCCCCGGCCCAGACGGCCAATGCGGCTGCGCTCGGACGGTCACGGGCCAGGCGGAGAGTCGTTGTAGGCCGCCTCGATTGCCCCGGCATTGATCAGCGCGATCCGCAGCTGCTCGTGCTCGGCTGTGCCCTGCGCAGCGCTCTGGGCAAAGAGCCGGGCCGCATGTTGCTGGATCTCCTGCCGGTGAAAGGAGCCCACGTCAACGCCGAGCATGGCCGCGGCGATCAGCAGGGCATCGGCCGAGCCGGGGTGGCGCGCTGCCCGTTCGGCGATCGCGTAGGGCGCCTCCAGATCCGGCTGGCGGGCCACGGTGCGGGCGGTCAGCTCCAGCCAGGCGGCGTCGTCGAGGCGGTCGGCGTAGGCGAACCGGCCCGCGCCAGTCAGAGCAGCGGGCTCCACCTGTGCCTCGAGCGCGGAGCGCCACAGCGTTGCCGCACGCTCGGGCCATGGGCTTGCTTGAGCACAGTGGATCACGGCCTGCGCGAGGTGGGACAGCAGCTCGGAGACCGTCTGCACGCCGCCGCCCTGAGCGGCGAGGTCTGCCAGCAGGGCGGGGGCTGGGCCCAGCACCTGGGAGCCGTCGAGGAACGACATGATGATCTTGCCGAGGATGGGGGCGTTGTCCGGGCCGGCCGCCGCCTGCAGCAGCGTTGTACGGTCCAGGCGTGCCAAGACGCCAGCGTGCGGCCGCGGCTGACGCAGCCAGGCGGCGGCGGGCCGCCAGGGGGTGTCGAGTGCGTAGAGCGGCTCGGCGTGTTCCTCGACCCATGCCGCATCGACGTCTGCCAGCTGGCCCAGACACATGCCGATGACGGCCAGGGCCTGGTCGTCGGGCTCGTTCTCCAGCAGGCGGCCGAGTACACCGCGGGCCGGCTCAGGCAGGGTCTGGCCGGTGCGGTGAGCCTGCTGGAGGGCCCAGGCGATCAGAGAGATCAGCGCCGTCCCGCCCGGCTCGTCCAGGGCCGCCCACAGTGGCCGCGGGGTGTCTGTACGGGGCTGTGTCCAGCCGGTGACCAGGTCCTGCAGCCACTCGACGGCGCCCGCTGCCTCCCCGGACGCCACATCCAGCAGCAGGCCACTCTCCCACGCACGGTGCAGCAGGTTGCAGATCACCTGCTGCAACTGCTGGGTGCCCGGGCTGTGCTGCCCGGCTGCCGGGCGCGCGGCGAAAGCGGCCAGCGCGATCGCAGCGAGTTCGCCCTCGGCGAGCTTTTCTTCACGGGCGGCCCGGTGCAGGGCGCTGAAGTAGGCGGCCAACAGGGCCGGGGCGCTGGCCGCAGCCGCCGCCACACCGTCCGGATCGCGGGCCCACAACTGCGGATCCTGGGACACCAGATCACCGAGCAGACCGGCACGAGCGCCCTCGGCGTCGACATCACCGCGCGGGACGGGGGCGACGGCCAGCTGTGCGACCGCGGCAACCGGCCCGTCCTGCGCCGCCTGGACGGCGAACACATCCGCGGGCAGACCACCGTGCCTTTCGACCCAGGACGTGATCTGCAGGCGCGGCAGAGGACGCACGGGCGCAGGCTGTCCCGTCAGGCCGGTGAGCATCTCCAGCATCGGCCCCCACGGCTCCAGCACCTGCGGGGCAAGAACCGCAGACAAGCCCCAGACGGTCCGCCAAGCATCCGGCAGCGGCTCGGAGCCCGCTTCGTAAGCGTTCTTCCAGGCAGAGATCTCCGACGCGGACGGCGCTTCTCCCAGGCCCTGGGCCAACACAGCGTGCAGATCGGCACGGTGCTCCTCGGGGCAGGCGTCCTCCAGGAGGGCGAGGAAGTCCGCGACATCCGCCCGCGCAGATCCGTCCGCCATCAGCCGGCCCGCCAGCGGCAGGGCCCGCTCCCACCAGGCGGCGGCCGAGGCCGGATCGGCCCCGTCGTCGTCATGCGACTCCAGCAGGACCACCGCGCGCAGCCGGTCGGCGGCAGCACCGGCCGGCAACTTGCTGTCCAACACCCGCCAGCGCTCCGCCAGCGCAACACCGAGCCGGGCGTCCTGCCGGGCCAGGTCGAGCACGGCCCTCATCAGGGTGAACAGCACATCGCGCGGCGGATCGGCGAAGGAAATCTCCCGCAAGTCGTTGACCATGCTGACCCGCCACGCGTCGGCCTCGGCCAGAGGCCCGGCGAGCACAGACGCCAGCGCGGACCGAATGATTCCCCCCAACCGGTCCCCGGCCGAACGCAGCCGGCCCCCCGGATGGGCCGTGTGGACCAGCGCCTGTGCCAACTGCGCTGCCTCCCAGGACTCCTCGGTGCCGAAAGACGGGGCGCGCAACACCGCCTCGACGACGGACACCCACTGCCCGTCGCGATCGGACATCGGGACGTCCCGGGCCCAGAAACTGATCCGCAGCAACACATGGCGGTCCTGCTGTTGCCGGGCGATCTGCTGCAGCAGCGCACATGCCGCCATGCCCGCCCCGCCCACCAGGCTCACCGCGGTGCCGACCGCGCCCGGGCCGCGCTCTTCGATCGCGGCGAGACGATCCGCCACCCACCCGCACAACTGCGGTGGATCAGCATCCAGCAGCCGCCGCAGATACGGCAGGGCCGGCCAGCGGGAGGCTTCCGGCAGCAGCCGCTCCAGCGGCAGCAGGCCAAGCCAGCGCCGGCTCACCGCAGCACGGAAGAAGTAACTGCCGGCGCGCGGATCCGACATCGACGCGACCTCGTCCGCATCCTCCTGCGAGGGATGCTCGCTGAGCGCCAGCTGCCGTAGCCGTTCGGCACGCTCCGGCAACCCCAAAAAGAGCTGCTCGAAGGCGGCCACCACACCCTCGAACCGCTCGCGGGACTGTTCAGGCGTGGCGCCCGACCCGTGCACGACGCCGGAGGTGTCCCGGTAGAACCGGGTCCAGGAGTTGCGCGCAGCCTCCACCTCGGCCAGGCCCATCTCCTGCCGTGTCAGTTCCTGTACCAGGTGTCCGATCTGACGGATACGGCGCCCGCCCGGATTGGCCTCCTCCGCGCGCAGCGCATCGACCGCAGCGGCAAGTTCATCCAGCAGCCCTTGCGGGACGGAGCCATTGGCGCGGCAGGCTTCGACGGCGGACTTGGCCGCGTTCGTGACCGCGGCCCTGGCTGCCTCGATGCCCGGGATATCCCTCGGCGCCAGGTTGAGGATGCTGTCAATCGCTCCCCGGCAGCAGGACTGCGCGACCTCGTAGGGCGCTCTCCACCGGCCGGGATCGGACAAGACCGCCGCCGCATCCCGCAGGAGGTTCAACGCGCGCTCACCGTGCGGTCCTTGAGCGGCCAGTGCCGTGGACAGTTCGGCGGAGACAGCGAAACTGGGGGAGCCCGCACTGGCGCCCGGGGGATCGTTCTCGACACTCACCCGGTCACCGTAGCGAACCCGTTCGCGACAGCGGCCCTGCGAGCATGGTGCCCTTCTTGTCGGCCAGGATCTCGGCGTAGGCCAGGCGGGAGTGGTCGTCGACCGCGGCATGCACGTAGTCGTAGCCGATGCCGCGGCCCCGGACGTCCTCGCTGCGGCCGTGGGCCCGCCAGCCATCGCCGTCAGGGATCTTCCCGAGCTTTTTGACGTCCACGTGGACCAGGCCGCCGGGCTGGTGGTACTCGTAGCGTGCGGTGCTGGTGCGCACCGTGCGGATCACCTGCCCGGTCAGCGGGTCGCAGGCCGCCAGCGGCGGCATGCGGTGACGGCGCAGAATTCGGCTCACCGTTCGGGCGGGGACCTGGGCGGCCTCAGCGATCTGCTCCGGCCCCCGGCGCAGGCGTCGGCGGGCCTCAAGAACACGCTCCTCGACTTCGGGCGGCGTGCGTCTGGGGCAGGTGCGGGGGCGGCTGGAGCGGTCGTGCAGCCCCGGCCAGCCTTCGGCCCGGTAGCGGTTGACCCAGCGTGAGCGCATTGCCGGGAGACTCCCAGCTCCTTGGCGACGTGCGCGACCGGGCGCCGGTCGAAGACGACGCGACGCACCAGCAGGCATCTGCCGTGAAAGGTCAGCCGGGCATTAGCGTGGGCCACCAGGACCTCCGAGGTGAGTGAAGACGGCAATCTCCACTACGCCCGGAGGTCCACCCATGATCAACAACCGGCAGCAGGCGTGTCACCAACCTCCCGGCCGAGTACAGCTAGACCACCCGGGGCCGGTCAGCTCACCGCGCGGACGGGCCACGGCCTGCTGCCACGGGAGTGCTTCGCCCGATGCCGAAAACTATCCCTGGCCCGGTCGCGGTTCAGACCGGCGAAATTCTTCAGCGCTCCTGCCAGCTGCGAGCCGTCTACACCAGCCTTGTGGGCCACAGCATGCACTCGCCGTGCAAGGTCGTGCCACCAATGCGCGGTGCCTTGCCGGCCGGGTCCTTTCCCGTGTGTCTCGAGCTAGTCCCGGCATGGACACCTGAGAGCTCCCGGGCCACGGCCTGCCCTGCAGAGCAGGTCCGGTGATGGAGGTGTGCCAGCACACCGTCCAGTCCGGTCAGCCGGGCAGTGGCGCCTGCCACGGTGCGCTGGGGGTGCCGTCGGGGTCGAAGCCGTACGGGCACAGATCCCGCCACGCGGTGTCCTCGGCCCAGCTGAGGCAGTGGACAAGGTCAACGCTCGCTGTCTCCGCAGCTTCCCGGTACACGGCCAGAGCGCCCGCCGTGTCGTGGACCTGCTGCCGCAGACGTGCCACGGCCATGAGGTGTTCGTCGTCGCCGTACTCCGCCATTCTTCGGTGCCAGTGCTCCGCTCCGGCGATGTCTCCCGCTGCCTCCAGATCCCAGGCAAGCATTCGAGCCGCCTGGATGTGACCAGTCTCTGCTGCTCTGGAAGCCAGGTCCATGGCGGCAACATGCTCTTCGGACTCGGACTTCCGGACAGCCAGCTGGTACAGCGCCTCTGGATGGCCTGTAGCGGCTGCTGCCTCGCAGAGACGTTTCCCGACCTCGTCGTTGCCGGTCCTAGACCACAGGGAGAACAGGTAGTCGTAGGGGTCGTCATAAGCCTGATCGTGGGCCTGACGCTGAAGCCGCGTGTAGCCCGTGTCGGTCCAGGACTCCGTCGTCAGTGCAGTCAGGTAGTCGACCATGCTGGCGTATCCTCCGGCGGCCACCGCGGCCTCCTGTTCGGTAACGAACTCCGCGTCCTGGGCTGCTTGTTCTTCTTCTGGCGTGTTCTTCACCGAGATGCGAAGGGTCGCGATGAGATCGCCGGCGTCGGCGGCCCGCTGGTCGATCAACCGGGCGGCGTCCTCGTCGCCCGCCTGTTTCCGCAACCAGTACAAGTCGCCGAGGGCAGCGACGGATCCGGCATCCGCGGCCAGTCCGTACAGGTCCTCGGCATGCTGATCGCTGCCCAGGGTGAGGTGGATGCGCGCGAGTCCCAGTAGCGCCTGTGGGTGGCCGGTTGCGGCCGGGGCCCGGAAGAGCTCGGCCGCCATCCGCAATCGCCAACGTAGCCTTGCCGATTCACCGAGGGCGACTCGCTCGTCAGCAGCGGTGAGGCGGCCGCATGCTCCGTGCCAGAACGAAGCCGGAGGGCACAGCAGTCGGCGCTGACTGCGTCCGTGCTGCTCAAGATAGTCGGCGAGGCGGTAGACGGGCATCGGGCTGGTAGGGACGCGTTGTGCTGAGCGCGGGCGGACGCGGCGCAGGGGAGCGAGGTTGCCGTGCACGGGACGGCTGAGATCGGCGAGGGCCTGCTCAAGCCAGTTGTCGGCGAGCGTGTCGTATTCGTCGTCGGTGAGGTAGCCTTCCGCCGCTGCTTCCAGGAAGGACACAGGCTGGTGGAGGCCAGAGCCCAGGCGGCGGGCGTCCAAGGCTGCGTCCAAGACCGCCCGCGCCGCCGGCGTGGCCGTTTCGTAGCGGTGCAAGAGCTCAGGCGCTCCCGCAAGGAACTGCGTTAACCGCCCGTCGATTGCACTTTCCAGAGCGTGCGCAAGTTGTCGGTCGCCCGCGGCGGCCAGAGCCTGGGCAGCGGCTTCCGCGGTCGCGTCAAAGCTGTCCGGCAGATGGATCAATCGGCCAGCAAGCAACTCCCGCGCCTGCGAATGCGGATCCTCCTCGCCGACCCGGGGGATCGTGGCGTATGCCTCGGCGTACTGGGGCCACAACGTGCCCAGCACCAAGACCGGACCCCGCGCCGGGTCGGTGAGCAGGCCATGCAGCGCGGCACCGATGCGCTCGCCCAGCCCGCGGCCCGCGCCGATATAGTGCTGCGCCTCGTTGAGCCACACCACCGTTCCCGGATCCACCCGGGCGAGATCGGCGAGCGCCGCCTCGGCACGGGTGGGATCAAAGGGATGCCACAGCCGCCACCCCGCCTCGGCCAGCGGCTGGACCGCTTCCCAACAGGCGCGCGTCTTCCCGGTCGAGGACGAACCGACCAGCACGGCCATCCTGCTGCGCCCATCCGACACCGTGGCGGCAACCAGCTCAGCCAGCTGCCCATCGTGCGGGCGGCGAACATATGCAGGCAAGGCGGAGGCCGCCCGCTGCTGCCCAGCCGCAACCGGTGAACTTGCGTCCCCCGTTGGCGGGGGCGCGGCGGCCGGGTGGACTTCGAGGTCGTGTGGATTGCACTGGGCGATCGGCCGTCCGACCGACGCCCCGTCCTCGCCGACGACGTCAGCCCCGCCGACGGCGGCGGTACGCAGGGCCAGCAGCGGCCCAAGATCAAGACCGAGGGCGCGTGCCAGTGCCCCCACCGTCTGTGCCGACGGCACCTCGGCTGCGCTGCTGAACGCTTCGCTGACGGTCGTACGCCCCAGCCCGGCACGGCGGGCGAGCATGGTCTTCGTCAGGCCTACCGCAGCCAGCCCGGCCTCCAGGCGGCCACGCAACTCGCCCAGAGCTGCCGCCGGGTCCTCGAAACTCTGGGTGGTCACTCGCTCGCCCTACTCCTCCCGTCGGCTGTTCGCCGGTGTTCATCTTCGTCCGCTCGCACCACGGCGGACAGGCGCTTCACGACACTCGCCCACGACAACCCGCCTTGGCGGAAGAGGAGTTCCCCCAATGTCCGACCGCACCGCCGTGATCATGCTCGCATGCGCGATGACCCTCCTGGTCGCCGTTCTCATCGGCGGCGCAGCTGGCTATCTCGCCCGCCGTGAGCACGCCACCTACTCCGCCGCCCTCACCCGCGCCGCCTTCGCCTTCGCCGCGACCCTCACCCTGGCCGCGACGATCACCAGCGCTCTGGCCAACGCCTTCTCCTGACCGATGGTACGCACGCCGTCGGCAGATATGACCGGTTGCGCCGCGCCCTTGACAGACGATTAGTGATTAGCGAATCATGAATTATGTCTCAAGAGGCCTTGGAGCGGTTGCGTGAGGTGTCCGTGCGGGTCTTCGGTAACCGCTATCGGGCGGAGCTGCTGGGGGCGCTGGCGGCAGCGGACGCGCAGGGCGTATGCCTGGGAGACCTTGCCGTCGCCCGCAATGCACCGGCGAGTGTCTACCAGGCGCCGATTCGGGCCCTGGTGGAGGCCGGGCTGGCTGAGCGGTTGCCCCGGACGCCGGGGGAGCGGCGCCGTTGGTACCGGCGCAGCGACAACGACGCGCTCTGGCAGTGTCTCGAAGGCCTGTTGAGCTGTTTGGCAGAACAGCCCGTACCCGTGCGGGTTGGATAGTCGGCAGGGCCGCCGCGTGCGGCCGAAGCCCGGTGAGGCAGGGTGGGGGCCATGGTGACCTTGGCGAACTCCGTGATCGGCCGTTCCGTGCGGATGGCTTCTGCCGCCCTGCTGGAGACGGGCGCCCAGACCAAGGTCGCATCCCTGCAGGGCGCTGAGGCCCTGTTCTTCCACCGGCTGGATGCCGCTGAGCACGCCCGGCGCCAGGAGGCCGCCGCAGGACGGCTGGATCGGATGGCGGTGCTGGAGACCCTCCTGACGCTGCCGGTGGGCATCCCCGTCCCCCTCGCCTCGTTCGACGCCGGCCAGCGGCGGGCCGTACGCGCCCTGCCCGCGGGCGCCGCGAACCGTGACCGCACGACGGTGACGCGGCGCGCGGTCCGGCCGGTGCGTGTGGACCTGGCCGTGGTGCGCGCTGCCGGATGGCGCCAGGGACTGCGGGACGCGGGCCGGTTCGCGCCGTTCTGCCGCCGCGCCATGTTGCTCACCCGCCGCCCTTCACACCTGGAAGAGCTGCTGGCGGAGGCCGACTTCTACGGCATCGGCGTGTTTCTCGCCGCCGAGCATGGTGTGGAGATGCTGCTCGCGCCGGAGGAGTACCGGCCGCAGCGGCACACCGCCGCCGCGTGGTGCTTCGCCGAGGAGCTGTATCAGCTCCTGCGCTGATCGTCGGCCGCCGCCTGCCCGTTCGCTCCGTCCGCCACCGAGACCGGGGCCGCTAGCGCCCACCGCCTCAGCTGCTGGGGCACCTTGAAGGCATCCGGCTGCCGCAGTTGCACGTTCACCAGCGGATACTGCTCCACCGCCGCTCGGCAACGCTCGTGCCACCACTGCTGACGCGACAGCCCGGGAGTGATCGAAGTCAGCGTGCGCAGCCACTCCATCAGCACGGCCACATTGTGCGCGGCGGCCCGTGCCGGCCGTTCACCGGCATTGCTGGCGAATTCATCCAGCGCCCACACCCCCTCACACGCCGCGCAACCGCAGACGGGAGCCTGTGCACCGGCGAAGCGGTCGGCCAGGGTCTTGCCGAGGAAGAAGTCCATCAGCTCGGCGAACAGCACGTGCGGCGATGTCGAAAAGCCCTTGCTGGTCTTCGCCTTCTCGCCTGGGGCCACGATGTGCCGCAGCCGGCTGCCGGCACCGAACGCTGTGAAAGAGGCGCCCGCGGCCAGCGCTCCGAAGGCCGCCAGATCGGTGCGCAGCAACGCCGCTCCCGGCACTTCCTCGATCACCCGCCGCAGGTGGTCGACGGCCCGTGCATGACGCGCGAGAGGGTCCATCTGCCCGCCCAGCATGATCCCTTTGGGCCCCTTCACCAGCCGCAGACAGGCGATCAGCTGCCGCACCGCGTCCTCCTCCCGCAGCCAGCCCACATCGACCGGCGCTGCGAAGACGACCTGCGCATCGTCCAGGTCGGCCACCCGCCGCACCGCCGCCTTGAGGGCATCGGAGTCCTCGGCGTGGATGTAGCCGGTCGGGGTCACCGGCGCGGTAACACCGACCGCCCGCTGCTCCGCCAGCGACACCTCGAGCGGATCGTCGAAGGCGAAGGTGTCCTGCGATGCGGGCGGGAACGGCTCCTCCTCGCTGGCCGCCCGCACCTCGTACACAGCCGGATCGACCAGCAAGGGCCCACTGAACTGTTCCTCCTCGCGCAGCCTTTTCGCCTTGCGCAGCGCGTTCTTCCCACACAGCACCAACCCGCTGCGGCCCGCATCAAGCTGTCCGCGCAGATAACCGACACGTGCAGGAGACACCTGCAGCAGCATGCGCCCCTGCAGAACGCTCAGCGCACCGGACAGGGCCTGCGGCACGTCGGGAGGCTCGGTGAGATCGGAGCGCGGACGCGGCAGCGGAGCAGACGGGTCGATCATGGCCTCACCTTCGAAGCGGCTCAGGGGATAACGAGCGGTCGCCTGCCACATACAGGCGCTTGAAGTCCTCGGGCAGCAGGCGGACGCACGCGGCCGCCTCGTCGATCGCCAGGCCCCGGTCGGACAACAGGACGTCCACCAGCGCCGGCACGCGCATGGGCCGCTCCGGCTCCACCTCGACCGGTTCGGCCGTGCGGTAGCCGAGCGCCGACATCTCCACCATCACCGTGCGGTACTGCCATTCGGTGATGGCGTTCAGGGTGAGCGCACGCCGCAGCAGCGCGCTCATCGACACCCGCCAGACGCGCTTGAGCTCCGCCAGCCGCGCCAAGTCCACGCCGTCGGCGAACGCCTGCCGGATGTCGGCCGCGGGCATCAGGAACTCTGCGGCGAACGCGTCGGCCTGCTTCTCCTGCTCGCTCGATGTGCCGGGCGCGGGATGCATCACCAGATGGCCCAGCTCGTGCGCGACACTGAAGCGGCAACGATCGCCCGGCGCATAGTCGTTGACCAGGACCAGCGGGACCTGGAGGTCGTCCCACTGACTGACCGCGTCCAGCAGCTCACTGCCGAGACTCCGCATCACGACCAAGCCGCCGGCCTCCTCGATCGCGGCGATCACATCCGCCACCGGCCCCCTGGGCAGGCCCCAAGCGCGGCGCACCTGCCGGGCCGCATCCTTGGCCGTCGTGAAGTCGTCCAGGAGCACGCGGGAGAAGCGGTGCGGCACGTCCGCTGCCGCGGCGGCCTGCACGAGGCCTGTTACCTGCAGCCGCACCAGGGCGAGTTGGGCGTGGATGCGGCGCAGCGCCGAGGATGACAGAGAGGCTCTCTTGCGGTGATGGATCAGCCCCACCCCCACCCCGCTCATCCGCGGATCCAGGCACAGCAGGTCTACCGGGTAGCCCAGGGCGGCGGCATACAGTTGAAGACGGTCGTCGGCGACCACAAGGCGTCCCGATTCCGCGCGGCTGACGTATCCCTGGGACACCACCGCGGACCCGGCAGGCGCGGCCTTGGTCATGGCGGCGGCCACGTCGGCCTGCGTCATGCCTCGCGACTCGCGCGCGAGCGCGAGCATGCCGGGATGCGCCTGCAGGTCACCGGACGCCATCACACCCCACCACCTCAGATCAGACCTCAAAACATTAACACGGAATATTCCGAGGCTGATTCTGCTCCTTGGTGGACTCCGTCACAGCCAACAGCCCTCTGCCAATAGGGCCATGAAGCAGACCGGAAACCACTCAGCAGCCTCCGCACCACCCGGTGATCCGGCCAAGGCAGGACTCATCAGGACCGGACGAGATCCGGACCTGTGAGCGACGGCACCGTCTGCGCAGCAGCCCTACAAGCAGCAGGCCGACACGCGCTGGATGGTCCCGGACCAACGGCATGATGTGAAAGCCCCGACGACACGGGGGAGTTGCGCACCACATCACGTCCGGGAACGGCGCGGCGTGCGACGCAGATGAGAAGAGGAATGCGCAAGTGAACACGGTACGAGCCCGGGTGTGGCAGTTCCAGGTGCAGGAGCCGGTGGTGACCGTCACGGAGGTTGGGCAGGGCGAGCTGCCGGTCGGGCTGGCCCGGCTCATCCACATCAACGCGCTCACCTGCGACCACAACCGCGTCCTCGACTACCGGACCAAGCAGCTCGAGGTCCGTCTCCTTGCCAGCTACCTCCATACCGCTGGGGCCGGCGGCCCCCTTCGCGTCGATCACCGCGCATTCACGGCGAGCGCGCGGCACATCCGCGGCTTCATCGCCGAAAGCTCAGGCCTGGGCATGCTGACGGCGGCCGGCGAAGCGCTCTTCGCCTGGGACAACACGGCACATCCGCTGCACAGCTTCGACGCACTGCCGGGCAGCATTACGGGCTATCAGAAGGGCGGGATCCGGCCCGATTTGCTGTTCCATCTGCCCGGCGGCCGGGTTGCGGGAGAGGCCCGCGGCCGACACCGCCGCACCAAGACACTTCTGCCGCAACGACCCCTTGCCGAGCAGAAGAACCGGTTGCAGGACCTGGCGCGATGGTCCGCCGCCCACCGGGACCACGCCTACTTCATGAGCTGGGTCTGGATCGGCCGCTCCGGCGTCGCCGTGGACGTCTTCCTCCCCCAGGACAAACGCTGGGACGGTGCACTCGACGTCCGCTGGAAGCGGCAGAGCGAAGGCCATCAGTGGCGCTTTCCCGTGCACGAGCGACGGCGCAGACCATCAGAGGGCCCCTTCGGGCAGATGCTGACGGATGAACCTGAACCGCCACTCGACCCGTCATCCGCCACGGACACACTGCGGACCATGTTGCCGGTGCCTGCTGCTGCTCCCACCCAGCCCACGACCGACTCGCTCTCACGGACCGGCCGCCTGGTGCAGCGGCTGTACGACACCGCCCCCGAACTCGATGCGAAACTCGCCGGCAATCCCGTCCGCGGCACCTGGGTGCCCGCCGACGCGCTGGGACCTGCCCAGCGCGAGGTGCTGCTGGCCGTCCTGGCCGAACAGCCCCCACCCCAGGCCGGCGTCCGAGAACGTCTCGCACGGGCCGAAGGCCACTTCGACGCCTGCCTCGACGGACGGCTGCTGACCGTCGTCCGTTCTGCAGCCGAGCCGCCGCCAAGCTGGCAAGACCTGGAAGAGGTGCTGCTGAGCCCGGCGTGACACACCGACACCCAAGCCTGCCTGATAACTGGTAGGGGTGCCCGATGGCCGAGGCGTCCAACGGGCGCTTGCCTGAGGCCCGCTGGACGCCGGGCAGCCTTCCCGCCGAGTGCCGGAGCCCTGTCCGCGGTCATGCCGATCCGGGCAGCTCACCCAGCAGAGCGTTCACGGTCTGCTGCCACCTGCGGGCTTCCTTCCGCAACGGGAACCATGCCTGGGCAGTCCCCCGGTCCAGATCAGTAAACTCCTGCAACTTCGCTGCCAGTTCAGCGCTGTCGGCGCTGTTGCTGCGAACCGCTGCAGAGTGCACCTGGTGTCCGAGGACGTGCAGCCGGTGTGCGGCACGGTAGTAGGCGACCTGGTCCTGGCTGAGACGGCGGACGGCGTACCCGCCGCACTTGCTGCACGGGTCGAAGTCCTTGTTGCCCAGCAACTCCTTGATGGTCACCAGGTCATCGTCGCGGCTGACTCCACGCTCCGGACGCCGATGCTTGCAATCGGGGGAGTGGGCCCGGCCTTGATACCGGCCGTCCGCGTCCGAGGTGTAGGCCTGTACTCCGGCGAGTATGCCCAGCGGCAGCTCGGAGCCACTCTGCCATCCGGTATCGGTGACGGGTTCGAAGGGTTCCAGGTCCAGTTGCTCCATGGCCAGCAGACCGTGCCAGACCGCCGATGCGAAGGGACGGTGTGGAAAATCCCGGTCGTTGTACCCGACAGCCTCCAGCTGGCGCAGGTCGGCTACGCCGCGGGCCAGGGCCAGGGAACGCAGTGCATGATCGGTGTCGCGTCGCCCCTCGCACAGCCGCACCAGCACCCGTTCGCCCTCCGCCGTGCTCAGATGGCTGCCGAACGCCTCGTGATGCGGATCGTGGATACGCGCGGGCCAGATGGATTCCTCCTCGTCGGGAGACGGCCGGCGGGGCGCGAAGAGCGCATCAGGGAGGTCACTTGCACCGGCGATGATGGAACCCTGCCATCCTGCAGCGCACCGTTCTTCCAGGACGCTCAACGCCACGACCTCAAGCCCGCTGCCAACGGAGAACACCACGTACAGCTGCTCGGCATCCCGCGTAGCGGCGCGCAGCGCGCGCAGGTGCTCGCCGTTGACCAGACACCTGCTGTGGACCGGCGTGTCGTCGAACACCCCCGGCCCGACACCCGATCCGGCCGCAGGCCGGGGTTCCGCCGGGGATTGTGCCGCCAGATGTTCGGCCTCGGCGGTCTCCGGCTCGCTGTAGGACAGCGTGTGATGCTGTGTCAGCAGCCGCACGGCCACCGGCTCCGGCACCCGCACGGTGATGACGGACTGCGGCTCCCAGACAGCGTCGGCCGTGTACGAGGCGAGCACCCCCAGCTCCCACTCACCCAGCCGGTCAACAAGCGACTTGCCAGAGCCGCGCTCCGCCGCATCACGGGGAAGACGAGCGACCACAATCCGCTCGTCGTGCCTCTCTCCGGCCGCTGCTCGGACGTCGGCCTCCCAGCCTGCCACCACCGCCCGGGCCCGCTCCAGCATCTGGTCGCGCCCCTTGCGGCGGCTGCGCATCGCGTCGGTCAGATGATGCACCACGTAGGTCTGCTGCCGCGGGTCGTCCCAGCTGTCCTCGACCGCGCGGCGCCACCGCCGCCACAGCGACAGCAACTGCCGGCGAGCCTCGCCGGGGTCGCCCAGCGGTGCGAAAGCCGGCTCGTCGGCGGGCACATCCGGTTCCGTCATGGCGGCCGCCGCGGCCGCCGCCAACAGCGCCCTTTCGGCGACCAGCAGCTGGGCCTGCTCCTGCAGGACGCGCAGATACCCGGCCTTCGCTTCGAGAGCCGCCCCGGCCCAGGCCCGCAGCCAAGGGAACAGAGCCAGCTGCCGGTGCGTGCGGTGCATGCTCGCCAGCGCGCTGCCCCACTGCCGCAGCACCGACTCGCGTACACGCTGGGCCTCCCGCAGCTCCTCCCACGTGTCGGCCTCGCCGTCCTCGTCGTGCTCCGCGTTGTCCTGTTCGGTAGGGACCGCCGGATTGTCGGCCACGGGCTTATACAGCACGGCGGCCGCGTGCCGGACCTCTTCGTCCTCGAAGGCGTCCTCGTCGGGATCGCGGAAGCTGTCCAGTTCGTATAGCAGACCCAGCCCGGTCAACGTGTCCAAGAACACCGCCAGCCCCGTGCCCGGACGTGACCAGGACCCGTAGGTGCCGCACTGCGGACACATCCGCCCGACCACGGCGGCATCCAGATGTACCGCCCGTTCGACACCGCGAGCCGAGCGCAGATACGAGCACGACGGTGTGGCATGCAGTTTCGCCTGCTTGCCCTGACCCGACCATACGGTGATCGTCGTGCCCTCGAACGGGCCGAGTGGCACGTCCGACGTCAGCTGACCGTACATCCCGCAGACTCCCCCTGTGAATGAAATCCGTCACCGCCTCAAACCGCGGCGACTAGGCGGAAGTTGACCCTAACGTGCCGCAGGCCGGCGGTGGGCCGGTTGAGCTCATAAGACCCGAAGCGGACAGACCCGTCCACGGGTGGTGGCCTCGTGCCGGCGCTGATGCCGACAGCGTGGGCACGCCGAACCGCAGGCTGTCGCGAGGCTCGTGCTGTCTGCCCGGCCGTGTGCGGGGACAGACAACACGCAGGGTCATGCGACGCGGACCGGTACCTGCCGCTCGGTCAGTAGCCGGGCAAGCTGGTTGCTCTCCTCGTCGGGCAGGGCGATGGCGGCCGGGCGGCGGGCGCGGGTGACGGCGACATACCGGACACGGAGGACCTCGTCGGTGGCCGGGTCTGCGGTGGCCCAGCGCTGGACGCTTCCGGCATCGGACAGCAACAGCAGGACGCCGTCTGCTTCATCGCCCTTGAGCTGGTGGACGATGTTGGTGCGGATACCGGTGGCCGCCTGGAGGCGGGACACGGTGGGTTTGCCGGCGGGGCGGCCCTTGCCGCCCTGCGGAGCAGCTCCGAGCAGAGGGGGCCAGGCCTTCATGGCCTGCCAGACCTGCGGCCCCCATTCCCGGTGGGGCGCAGGAAGGCGAACGCCGTGCGGTTGACCTGTCCGGCCGAGGTGGTGGCCGGCCATGATGGTCGGGGCCGCCGCTCTGGCCCGGGTACCAGTAGCCGGGCTGTCCAGCCCGCCGCCCGCGCCGGCGCCCACGTCCTGGCCGCGGTCCGCAGCCAGAAGAAGACCGCCGCCGTACCGGCGGCCGCGCACGAGATCCTGGTAGGCGACGCTGCGCAGGCTGGCGCCACCGGCGCGCAGGGCGGCGTCGACGTGCTGCTGGACAGCGTCGGCGGCGACACGGTCCCCACCTTGTTGCCGGCGGTGCGGCCCGGCGGTCGTGTGGTCCTGATCGGCTATGTCGCCGGGACGACGCTGAGCGTCGATCTGCCAGCCCTGCTGGCGAAAGATATCGCGCTGCTGCCGGTGAACATGGTCCGCCGCAAGGTCCCCGTCGATGTCTTCCACACGCTGTTGGACGACTTGGGCACCTGCCGCCTGCACCTGCACACCACCACTCATGCCTTCACCGACCTGGGGAAGGCGATCGCTGCCCGAGGCACGGGGGCCGTCTCCGGAGCGCTCGCGGTCACCCTGTGACCCTCACGCACAGCGCCCCCTAATCTGCTCGCGCTCTATGGCGGTCAGGTCAGGAGGTTGGCGAGGGCGCTGGAGACGGTGGCGGCCAAGGTGATGACGGCGGCGAAGGTGACGGCGGCCCGGGGGTGAGTGCGGTGGGGTAGGTCGCGCCGTCCATGCGGGAGAGTTTTCCTGCGCCAGCGGCGGCCAGCAGCGCGAGGATAACCACATGTGCGGTGGCGAGGAGGACGAGGGTGACCATGCCAAGCTCCGGTGATCCGATGGGTGTTGACGTGGACGACTGTCGGAGAAGTGGCGTTCGCCGGGGTTCGCCCGGGCGAAGATGAACACCAGCGAACACTTCACGATCCGGGGGGCGGGCACATGGGCGAGGACCAAAGGGACAATCCGGCCCTTGCTGAACTGCGCAGGCAGCTAGCTGACGGACTGGCCCGCACATCGTTGAACAAGACGTCCCTCGCCCGCGCTGCAGGCTTAGGGCGCACGATTACGTCGCAAGCCTTCCAACCCGATGGTCCGGCGCCCTCAGCGCACACCGTGGCAGCGCTGGCCCGTGCTCTGAGGCTGCCGGTCATGGAGTTGCAGGCGCTGCACCGCCGCGCCACCGGAAACGGAAAGAGCGGGAGCACGGAGCGGCTGGGGCCGGGCAGACTGATTGACCAGTGGGAGCCGCACGATCTTGAGGTTCATCCGGCCGGCATCCCTGAGCACGCCGACACGCTTCCGCGGCCGGGGGAGAGAGTGCTATCCGGGTACGTACGGCGCGGCCACGACCGCGCGCTGGGCAACGCGGTGCAGGACGTCATGGTCGGCCGCAGCCGCATGGTGGTTCTGGTGGGCAGCTCGTCCACCGGAAAGACCCGGGCCTGCTGGGAATCGGTCCAGCCGCTCGCTGACCAGGCATGGCGACTGTGGCATCCCGACCCGACCCAGACCGAGGCAATGCTTCAGGACCTGCGCCGAGTTCAGCCGCGCACCGTGATTTGGCTGAACGAGGCCCAGCACTACCTGCGCGACGAGCGGGTCGCCCAGGCCGTCCGCGACCTTCTGACCGACCCGGAGCGCGGGCCGGTCCTCGTACTGGCCACCCTCTGGCCCGAACACGCGCACCAGTACATGACCATCCCCGCCCCGGGCCAGGAAGACCCCCACCACCGAGCCAGGGCGCTACTCGCCGGCCGCACGGTAACGGTGCCAGAGGTCTTTGACGCCCGGGCTCTGGCTGCTGCCGCGACTCTTGCCCTGGCGGGTGACCGGCTACTCGCCGACGCCCTCACTCGCGCCCGCACCCACGGACGACTCGCCCAGGACCTGGCCGGGGCACCCGAACTCCTCACCCGATACCAGCAGGCAACCCCGGCTGCCAAAGCGCTCCTCGATGCCGCGATGGACGCACGCCGCCTCGGCGTAGGCCCCCACCTCCCGCACGCCTTCCTCGCCGACGCCGCCTCCGACTACCTCGACCAAACCGACTACGACCAACTGACCAACGACTGGGCCGAGAAGGCGTTCACCGAACTCGCCGCACCGGTCCACGGCAAACAAGCACCCCTCAGCCCCACCACCCCCCGCCCTCGACGTCGCCCACCCGCTCCCACTCCAGCCGCTCCGCCACCTTCCAGTCCGCCGACGGGACAGATCTATCGGCTCGCCGACTACCTAGAACAGCACGGCACAACCACCCGGGCACGCCTCTGCCCGCCCATCTCCTTCTGGCACGCCGCCCACACACACCTCACCCACCCCGACGACCTGGACAATCTTGTCCGGGCAGCCGAAACAAGGCACCGCCTGCAATGGGCCCACCACCTCCGCCACCGTGCCGCCGCCCAGGGCAGCACCACCGCCCTGCGTGTGACAGCCCTCGCGCAGGAGAAGGCCGGAGACCGTGAAGGCGCCGAGCGACTCGCCTGGCAAGCCATCGAGCACAACTCTGCACACGCCTTGGCCGCCCTGGCCGAGTGGCGAGAGGAAGCCGGCGACCGGGAAAGCGCTGAAACCCTGGCGCAGCAGGCCGCTGACCACGGCTACACCGACGTCTTGCGGGCTCTGGCCCGGATCCGGAAAGAAATGGAGGACCAGAACAGCGCACTAGCTCTCTACCGACAGGCCGCTGACCTCGGTGACATCAAGGCCGTGGTCCAGTTGGTTTGGATGCATGAGGAAGCCGGGGACCTGGAGGGTGCCGAAACCCTGGCCCGCCTTGCCGCACAGCACGGCAATGCTCAAGGCCTGAACGACCTGTCCTGGATGCGGGAAGAGTCCGGAGATCGCGATGGTGCCGAAAGCCTGGCATGGCAGGCCGCCCATCACGGCGACACCGTCGCCCTGGCCCGGCTGGCTCTGCAACGCGATGAGGACAACCGAGACTGTGAGGTTCGGGGAGGGGGTCACTGAGGTGTTCGGGGTTTCTCGCCATTGATGCGAGTTCGTTGTTGTGCTGGTGGGTGGGTATTTCGGATGGT